>CALWMT010000225.1 GCA_944382045.1 uncultured Enterocloster sp.
ATTTCTCCACTGCCTTCATAAGGCCGATATTTCCCTCCTGGACCAGATCCAGAAAGCTCATGCCCCGTCCCGTGTAGCGCTTGGCTATACTCACCACCAGGCGCAAGTTGGCCTCCACCAGCTTTTTTCCCGCAGCCTCATCCCCTGCGGACTTGCGCTTTGCCAGCTCCAGCTCCTCCTCCGGGGAGAGCAGGGGAATAGAGCCAATCTCCTTCAGATACTCCCGGATGGGGTCCGCGCTGGAAACTCCCTCAAGGATTCCCTCCTGGGCGTACTCCCCAGCCGATTCTTCCTCCTGGCTGAAATCAGAGCCACCATAGGCATCGTACCCATCATCCTTCCCGTCGTCCCCGTCAACGGTTCCGTATTTCCACCGAAAATCCTCACGGACCGCGCTCACGCTGTCCGACAGCTCTCCGTCCTTGTCCTCATCTAAAAGAAGGCTGTCATCCTCCGGCTTTGCCGCCTCGTCCTCAGCCCGCAGCTCGATTCCCCGCTTCTCCAGGCGGCTGTAGACCTCCTCCATCTCCTCCGGCGTGACTGATGTCCCTGCAAACGCGTCCAGCACCGCCGTGATGTCTAATTTATTTCCCGCCGCGGCCGCCTGGGCTGCCAGGCGGTCCAAGGTCTGTGCCATCCTCGTCTTATCCATCCTAATTTTATCCATCCTAATCCCTCCCTCTTATCCGGGCTTCAAGGGCTGCCCCTGTCTGAACCATGAATTTTCACTGCTCAGAGCATACGATTCCCTGTGCATGGAGAAATTTCCGGACCGCCTCGTCCCATTCCCGCTCCAGCGTCCGGTCCATTGTAAAAAAGCCCAAGCCAATCCCTGTTATGCAGTATAATGCGCCGTCCTCGTAACGGATATTCAGATACAAGCCCTGGATTTGCCTGCCATCCACACCGCAGCCGGATGCCGCGGCAAATTTTTCCGTATTCCGGCCTGAGAGCTGGAGCACAATCAAAAAGCTCTCCGGAAGCTTCTTTCCCTTAATCAGAGAAAAGCAAAAGGGGCGCAGCATGGACCAGGCAGAGTATTCCTCCAGCCCCTTTTCCTCCAGCTCCTCCGGGCTGAAGTATCCCTTCCGTATATGGCCGTCTATGGAAAACTGGTTGTATGTGGTAATCCTGGCCTCTTTGACCAAAAATGAGTCAAATGTCTCCCGCAAAAACAATTTCGATGTAAAATCCTTCACATCCTCCGCCTTAAGCGCAATCATAGCATTTCCCTTCTCCGGTTTCTGAACTGGTACCAGAACATTATACAATTTTCGGAAACTCACGTCAATTGAAGGGGGGCCCCTTACATGCAATCCTTCCGGCGGCTGACAGCCTCTTTCCCCTGTTTACCCGCCGTCCAAGCGATGGCCCTCAAATCCCTCTCAGAATTTTGCCTCCACCAGGAGATCCCCCTCCTGTATCACCGTATCCCCTCTGGGGATAATGGTGCTGCTCCCCCGCTCAATCATCACAATCAGCGTTCCCTGGGGAACCGGAATCTCCGTCAGGCATTTTCCCGCCCACTTGTCATTTTTCCCAACGGTGATCTCCCGCAGCGTCAGGTTCTTTCTGTCCTCAAACTCCTTGCCTGCGGCCACCAGCAGATCACCTGCAAGAATCCGCGTGTCCCCGTTGGGCACAATGGTTTCATTTCCCCGCAGGATCAGCACGGTGAGGAGATCCGGAGGCATGACAATTTCCTTAAAGGTGTGGCCCGCGTAAGGGTGCCCCTCCCGGACAGGAATTTTAATGAAGCTCACCGGGCTCTCCTCCTGGTAGTCGTTGAAGGTGCGCCACACATCCGCGTTGGCGTCAATCATCCCAAATTTCCCGGAAATCCACGGAAGCAGGGCCCCCTGGGTGGAAATGGACAGCAGGACGATGCAGAATACCAGGTTAAAGAGATTGTACTCCATGGAAACCTCGTTTAACACCGCGTAGATGGAGAACACGATGGAGGCCACGCCCCGAAGGCCTGCCCAGGAGACCACGCCCACCTGGCCAAGCGACGTCTTAAAGCAGGCGAGAAGAGCGGATACCGCTGCCGGCCTGCCCACAAAGGTCATAAAAATCATAATGAGAAGGGAGGGAACAAACACCTCCGGCAGCTGGGAGGGCGTGACCAAAAGCCCCAGGAGGAAGAAAATCATCATCTGGGCCACCCCTGTGAGCACATCAAAGAAGCGGACCAGATCCCTCTTTTCCGGTATGTAGGAGTTGCCCATAATAATTCCGCACAGATACACGCTCAGGTAACCGTTTCCCCCCATGATCGCCGGCAGGGCGTAGGCCAGGATCGCCACGGAAAACACCAGGATCGTCTTTCCCTGGGTCACGGTCACATCGATTCGGTTCAGCGCATACACCGCTGCTTTTCCCACGATGGCGCCCCAGGCAAGACCGAAAAACACCTGGCAAAACAGCATAAGGGGAACGGAAATCTCCTGGCCGATCATCATGGAGGTGAGGATCACGGTCAGCATATAGGAAATGGGATCGTTGGAGCCTGACTCCATCTCCAGGAGGGATGCCGTATTGTCCTTAAGATTCAGATTTTTGGATCGGAGAATGCTAAAGACAGAGGCAGCGTCCGTGGAGGCGATGACAGATCCGATGAGGAGGCTTTCCAAAATGGGACGTTTTAAAACCAGATAGACAAATCCTCCTACCAGCCCCGCTGTCAGTATAACCCCGGCGGTAGACAGAAGGATGGCCTGGGCCATCACCGGCCGGGCCTCCTTGATATTCGTTCCAAAGCCGCCGTAAAACATGATAAACACAAGGCTGACGGAGCAGATCGTCTCCGACACGCTGTAGTCGTCAAAGGGAATTTTGAAAATCCCATCCACGCCGAAGCACATGCCCAGGGCAATAAAAGCCAGCAGGGACGGCACGCCCAGCCGCTCCGTCAGTCGGCTTGTGAGTATGCAGATGAGGATAACGGTTCCGGCAAGGAGAAGGATTTGATTCATGGGCAGATTTGTCCTTTCTTTCTTTAATTAATAATTATCATTATATGATACAGCGGCAGATCCCGTCAATTAAAATAGTGGGAAGAATTCTGCCTCTTCCCACTATGATTGCAGTTACTCAGACCGCTGTCTGCGCCCCAGCCGGGGCTGCCTCTTTTTTCTTTGCAGGGCTCCGCTTCCTCTTTGCAGGCGCCTTGGCCTTTGCGCTGAAGGTCAGGTTCTCCCCGTCAAAGCCCACATCCACCTGGCTTCCCGCCTTGATGCGGCCCTCCAGCAGCTCCTCCGCCAGCTTATCCTCCAGAAGGCTCTGGATGGTCCGGCGCAGGGGCCGGGCCCCGTATTTCTCGTCGTAGCCCTTGTCAATCAGGTAATCCCTGGCATCCTCACCCACAGCGAGGGCAATGCCCAGCTGCTCCCGGCTCCGCTTCACAATGCCCTTAAGCAGAATATCCGCGATGCCCTTCATGTGCTCCTTGGTCAGCTGATGGAATACGATAATCTCGTCAATCCGGTTTAAAAACTCCGGCTTAAAGAGGCGCTTCACCTCGTCCATCACCCGGCCCTTCATGAAATCATAGTCCGCCTTGGCATCCGAGGCCACGCCGAAGCCCAGACGCTTGGGGGAAATGATATTCTCCGCCCCTGCGTTGGATGTCATGATGATAATGGTATTCTTAAAATCAATCTTGCGTCCCTGGGCGTCGGTGATGTGGCCGTCGTCCAGCACCTGGAGCAGAATATTGAACACATCGGGATGCGCCTTCTCCACCTCGTCAAAGAGGATGACGGAGTAGGGATTGCGGCGCACCTTCTCGCTGAGCTGGCCGCCCTCCTCGTAGCCCACATAGCCTGGCGGGGATCCAATCATCTTTGACACGCTGTGCTTCTCCATATACTCCGACATATCCACACGGATCAGGGAATTCTCCGTGCCGAACATAGCCTCGGCCAGAGCCTTGGAGAGCTCGGTCTTTCCCACGCCCGTGGGTCCCAGAAACAGGAAGGAGCCTATGGGCCTTCCCGGGTCCTTAAGGCCTACCCGGCCCCGGCGGATGGCCTTGGACACAGCGGTTACCGCCTCCTCCTGGCCCACAACCCGCTCGTGGAGAATGGACTCCAGGTTCCTAAGCCGCTCCGACTCCTCCTCGGCCAGCTTTTTCACCGGAATCTTGGTCCAGCCGGAAACCACATCCGCCACCTCATTTTCATCCACAATCAGGCGGCGTGTCTCCTTTTCCTTCTCCCACTTCTCCAGAGCCTCCTTTATCCTTTCCCGGAGCTTCTCCTGCTTCTTCTTGATCTCCCCCGCCTTCTCGTAGGCCTCCTTCTTGATAGCCTCCTCCTTGTTCTCCTCCAACTCGTCAATCTGCGCCTCGTACTCCTTCACCTTTTCCGGCTTGGTGTAATTCATCAGACGCACCCGGGAGGCCGCCTCGTCCATCAGGTCAATGGCCTTATCCGGCAGAAAACGGTCATTCATGTACCGGCTGGAGGGCTTTACCGGAGCCTCCAGGGCCTGATCCGTGATCTCCACCTTGTGGTGGTCCT
>CALWMT010000226.1 GCA_944382045.1 uncultured Enterocloster sp.
TGTCCGGAATTCAAGCAGGAAAATCCGCCGGTGCCTGCGGTGCCGAAGGCCATGCAGAGCGTGTCAAATAAGGGCATACCTCCCGCCAGAAGGAGGAAAATCATGACCAGTGTCATGCCGGTGTAAATGATATAAAGCAGTTTGGCGGTCAGGCCGATCTTGGGGACAAATTTTCCCACAGAGGGGCCAGGACTCTCCGCCCGCATGATATGCATATTATAATCGCCTGCCATCGGGAGGACGGCCAGGATGAACACCAGGATTCCCATGCCTCCGATCCAGTGGGTGAAGCTGCGCCACATACGGGTGGCGTGGGACAGATCCTCCACCTTGGGGACAATGCTGGATCCCGTGGTGGTAAAGCCGGACACGATCTCAAACATAGCGTCGATAAAATGAGGAATCTCCCCGGTGAGTATAAAGGGCGCGCAGCCAAATATACTGAGCACCAGCCAGCCCAGGGAGACAGATACAAAGCCCTCCTTGGCAAAAAACATCCGGGTTTTCGGCTTCTTCATGGTGCCGAGAAAGCCCAGAATCAGACAGACCAGAGCCACTCCCAGATAACAGAGCCCTTCCTCCATCTCCCCGTAAATAACTGCCGTCGCAATGGGAAGCGCCATGAAAATGCCCTCAATTTTCAGGATCCATCCCAGCATATAGAGAATAATACCGTAATTCATGTATGCCCCCGCCTTTACAACAAAATATCCTTTAAGTCATTGAGCCCTGTGTGGGTGGTCACCACAATCACCGTGTCACCGGCCTCGATGGTGTCCTGGCCTCTGGGGATGATGACATGTCCATTCCGGTTGATGCAGGCAACCAAAAGATTGCGCTTTAGCTGCAGATCCATCAGGGGAACGCCAAGAAGAGGTGCATCTGCCTTCACACGGAACTCCAGAGCCTCCGCCTTTTCCGCCACAATCTTGTACATGGTCTCCACATTGCTCCCCATAGAGTTCTGCATGGCACGCACATACTGGAGGATCAGATCTGCAGTAATCATCTTGGGATAGATCACGCTGCCCAGATTCAGGGAATCAATCACATTTCCAAAGGTAATCCGGTTCACCTTGGTGATGAGCTTGGCCTTTGACTGGCTGGCCGCGTAGAGGGACAGCATAATATTTTCCTCATCAAAGCCGGTGAGGGAGGCAAAGGCCTCTGTCTGGCGGATGCCCTCCTCGATCAAAAGCTGCTGATCGGACCCGTCCCCGTGGATGATCATAGCGTGGGGAAGAAGCTCGCTCAAGGCATTGCAGCGCTCCTCGTCCTGCTCAATGATCTTGATTTTGATCTTTGTGTCCGACAAGGCCTTGGCCAGATAGTAGGTCAGCTTGCCGCCTCCCACAAACATGGCGGTCTTTACCGCATTGTTTTCGATACCTGCTTTTTTGAAAAACTCGGACCGGGATCCCCTGGGACCGATAAAGGAGAGCTTGTCCCCTGACTGGATGACGAAGTTTCCGTCGGGAATCACCACATCCTCGCCCCGCTCCACGGCACAGATAAGGACGTTGGATTTCAGCCGGTTATTTACATCCATGACCCGCATATGATTTAAAACAGAAGCCTCCGGCACAATAAATTTCAAAAGCTCAATCCGTCCCTTGGCAAAGGGCTCAATCTTGATGGCTGTGGGGAAGCGCAGCAGCCGGGAAATCTCCACGGCGGCGGCCAGCTCCGGGTTGATGGCCATGGACAGGTTTAATTCCTCCCGGATGTAATTGATCTCCGCAGAGTACTCGGGATTTCGGATACGCGCGATAGTCTGGCAGTTGCCCGCCTTTTTCGCGATAAGACAGCAGAGCATGTTCAGCTCGTCGGAGTTTGTGGTGGCGATCAGAAGATCCGCGTCCTGAATGCCGGCCTCCATCTGCACCTGATAGACGGCTCCGTTTCCTGTCACGCACATGACGTCAATGGAATCCGCAATGGATTGAAGGGTGTCCTCGTCACAGTCGATGAGTGTAATGTCATGGTTTTCCTTGCTCAGTTCCTCCGCAAGGGTCGTACCCACCTTGCCGCAGCCTACAATTATGATTTTCATGGCTTTTGTATATTGTCTCCTTTCATGCCTGCTGTTCGTACAATGGTTTTCTTACCTTTTTTCGCGTGATCTCCACCAATCCAAGGGGCGTCATGTCCACCAGGATGGTTTTTACCGGGTCTTCCTTTAAAATGCCCCCCAAAAAGCGCAGAAGCGCCTCCCGGTCCTCCGGATCGTCCATATCGATAAAATCCACCAGGATAATGCCGGAGAGGTTGCGCAGCCGCAGCTGACGGGCAATCTCCTCAGCCGCCTCCCTATTGATGCGGAAAATGGTCTCCCGCTGCTGCTTCTTTGCAGAATATTTTCCTGAATTCACATCAATAACCACCATGGCCTCCGTGGGCTCAATGACCAGGTAGCCTCCGGATTTGAGCCACACCTTCTTTTCCAGAGCTCTTTCCATGACGGTATCCAGGCTGTAGAGCTTATTTAAGGGGAGCTGAGGATCCTGATAGAGGACCAGCTGGACTGCTTGGCGGCCTTCCGATCCGCTGTCCGCCCTGTCTGAAGGCAGGCTCCCGCTTTCCGCAAGATACCCACGGATGCTCTCGTAAATCTGCGGGTCGTCCGTGATGATTTTGCGCTCGCCCTCACCGGGCATATCCCGCAGCCCCTCCACAAAGGAGGGCGGCGACTCATAGAGGAGGCTGTAGCAGGTGCGGCTGGACCAGGTATCCCTAAGCCTCTCATACCGCCTCTTTAAAGCCCGGTATTCCCGGAGAATGGCCGCATCCGGAGCGGATGCCGCGTTGGTGCGGATCACCACCCCCAGGGAGGGATCCATTTCCTCCGAAAGTATCCTTCGAAGCGTCTCTCGCCGCTCCGCATCCGTGATTTTCGCGGAGATGCCGATGTCCCCGGAGCCGTCCGTGACCACGCAGTACCGGCCGGGAAGGGAGAGATTGGCGCTTAAGACAGGCGCCTTTGTCTTCACCGCGTCCCGCACCACCTGCACCACAAGCTCGTCCCCTGGCTTTAACTCTTTTCTGGGACTGGAAACAAAATGGTGGGACTTGTTTTCCGCCAGGCTGTAGTAGCCCGCCTCCCCCGGCGCAATGTCCACAAAGGCCGCCTGGATGCCCGGCACGATTTTCTGTACCTTTCCGATGTAGATGTTGTTCAGCCGGGAAGGCCGCTTTGGGGATTCCAGCGTAATCTGCTGGGGCCGTTCCTCCGAGTACAGGACGGTGCAGATTTTGTCCCTCCAGTGTGTGATGAGCAGTGTGTCCATTATTCTATATCCTTCCCGAGTCCTTCTAAGGGAATAAAACGGTGTATGCCCCTCTCCTGCTCCGCCTCAGAGGCCAGGTCCGCATAGACCTCCTCCCGTCTTGCCATATGGGCAAATGCCGGCTGCTCCTCTCCCATGCTCTGGTAAAACGCGTCCAGCACCTGTCCGGGCTTTACATTGGCAGCGCTTCCTGCGGAAACCTTCATAAAGAGGACCGGGCCCGTCTGTCCCTGGGAAGCTCCTTCCCGAAGGGCAATCTCATAGACCAGCGGTTTTAAATCCACCTGGACCGTGCCCTTCTTTGTCTGCTTTTCTGCAAGCACCTGGGGGGCATCAAAGAGAGCGGCCGCCCTCCTGTAAAATTCACCGGCGCTCTCCCCCGCCGGCTCATAGCCAGGGCGGAAGGAAACCGTATAATCCGCTGCCGCCACCTGGGACATGGCGGTTTTCGCCTCATCGGGGAGGAGCTTCCAGCTGACCGCCTCAAAGCCCTCGGTCATCACCTCGTTCAGACGCTTTACCATGACGGCGGAGCTCTCTGAGGAATGCACCTCAATGTCCACGTACTCCCCCTCGCTTGTCACTCCAACCCCCAGGGGGGAGGCAAAGGACATAACCTGATGGGGGCTGAATCCGCCGCTGTAGCAGATGTCGACCCCAGCCCGGCGCATGACCTTCTGGAAATAGCGCATCACATCCAGATGACCGATAAACTTCATGGAGCCGTATTTTTTGAATTTAATCCGAATCTTCATGCCTGTCCTCCCTCCTGGGCCGAAGCGTCCTGGGGCTGCCCGGCCCTGCCGGCCTCCGCCTGGGGGGCCTGCCGGGGCTCAAAGCAGACGCCGCTGCCGTAGCCTAAGGCCCCGCAGCCCGCGCATTTCTGGCGGCAGTTGGGGGTCACCCGGCCTGCCAGGGCATTTTCCCACTCCCGCTTTAAAAACGCCTTGGAGACGCCTGCGTCGATGAAGTCCCAGGGGAATATTTCATCCAGGGACCGCTCCCTGGATGTGTAAAAGGCCAAATCCACGCCGCAGGCCGCAAAGGCCTCCATCCACGCCTCATTTTTAAAATGCTCGGACCAGGAATCATAGAGAGCCCCCCTGCGGTAGGCCTCCTCGATGACCGGGGCCACCCGCCGGTCCCCCCGCGCCAGCACGCCCTCTAAGACCGTGAGCTCGGCCTCGTGCCAGTTGTACTTGAGGCTTTTGAAATTCTTCATTTCCCG
>CALWMT010000227.1 GCA_944382045.1 uncultured Enterocloster sp.
GAAAAGACGCGGCTCAACGAGGCGGTTGTCATCGGAAAGGGATCCATTGAAGGAAATCCCGCGGTGGTTGGCGTGTGCGACGCCCGGTTCATCATGAGCAGCATGGGACATGTGGTGGGCGAGAAGATCGCCGCAGCGGTGGAGAGAGCCACAAGGGAGAAGCTGCCGGTCATTATTTTCGCGTGCTCCGGCGGCGCCCGCATGCAGGAGGGCATTGTATCCCTCATGCAGATGGCCAAGACCTCCGCGGCCTTAAAGCGGCACCATGAGGCGGGACAGCTCTTTATCAGCGTGCTGACGGATCCCACCACAGGAGGCGTCACGGCCAGCTTTGCCATGCTGGGAGATATTATCCTGGCGGAGCCCCATGCCCTTATTGGGTTTGCCGGTCCCCGGGTAATTGAGCAGACCATCGGGCAGAAGCTTCCGGAAGGGTTCCAGAGGGCGGAATTTCTTTTGGAGCACGGCTTTGTAGACAAGATTGTGGAGCGCAAGGACCAGAAGCGGGTGATCGGGCAGATTCTCCGTATGCATCAGAGCCACGGGATGGAGACAGAGGAGAGCCCTGAGGGGGAGACCCTGGAGGGAGCAGCTGCCGGCATGGAGAATCCGGAGGCCGCAGAGGAGGCAGCCCGTGAAACAGGCTCCGATGCTCCCCGCAGGGAGAAGGCGGAGGGAAGATTTTTCGGCCGCTTCTCCCGGACAGAAAAGGCGGAGGGCGATTCCCGCAAAAAACGCCGCAGACGGGGAGACAGAGAGGATTCCGGGAAGGCAGGCGCTGCAGCTTCCGAGGAGACGGAGGCAAAGACGGCCTGGGATACGGTTCTTCTCTCCCGGCAGACGGACCGGCCGACAGCGATGGATTATATTGACGGGCTTTTTGATGAGTTCATCGAGTTCCACGGAGACCGGTATTTTAAGGATGACGGGGCCATCGTGGGCGGCATTGCCATGTTCCACGGCATGCCCGTAACCGTGATCGGACAGCAGAAGGGAAGAAATACCAAGGACAATATAAAGAGAAACTTTGGTATGCCCTCCCCGGACGGGTACCGCAAGGCCCTGCGCCTTATGAAGCAGGCGGAGACCTTCGGACGTCCTATTGTCTGCTTTGTGGACACGCCGGGAGCGTACTGCGGCATGGACGCGGAGGAGAGAGGGCAGGGCGAGGCCATTGCCAGAAACCTCTTTGAGATGTCTGATTTGAAGGTGCCGGTGCTCTCCATTGTAATCGGGGAGGCAGGCAGCGGCGGCGCTCTTGCCATAGCAGTGGCCAATGAGGTCTGGATGCTGGAGAATTCCACCTACTCGATCCTGTCTCCGGAGGGCTTTGCCTCAATTCTCTACAAGGACAGCAAGAAGGCTCCGGAGGCAGCCAAGGTGATGAAGATCACAGCGGCGGATCTGAAGGATCTGGATATCATTGAGAGGATCGTTCCCGAGGAGGAGCCGGCGACCCTGGATAACCTGTACCGCCTTGTGGAATATATGGATAAAGCGATAGTCGAGTTCTTTGAAACGTATCTGCCCATGTCCGGCGATGCTCTGGCGGAGCAGAGATACGACAGGTTCAGGAGAATGTGATGATGGAAATGAAGCCATTAGTTATTGGGGATTTGATTGTAGAAAAGCCTATTATACAGGGGGGAATGGGCGTTGGGATAAGCCTGCACCGCCTGGCCGGCGCTGTGGCAAGGGCCGGCGGCATGGGAATTATCTCCTCCGCCCAGATTGGCTTTCAGGAACCGGACTTTACCACCAATTTTGTGGAGGCCAATGTGCGGGCCATCCACCGGGAGATGAAGCTGGCCAGGGAGGCTGCTCCTGAGGGCGCAATTGGATTTAACATCATGGTGGCCACCAAGCACTATGACGTGTGGGTGCGGGAGGCCATCAAGGCGGGTGCGGACTGCATTATCTCCGGCGCGGGGCTTCCTGTGTCGCTTCCGGAGTACGCGGCCCAGGCCTACAGGGAGATGGAGGAGGAGTCCCTTCCGATTCCCTCCCGGCGGGTGAAGCTGGCGCCTATTGTCTCATCCGCAAAGTCCGCCTCCGTGATCTGCAGGCTGTGGGACAGAAAATATCACCAGGCTCCGGACTTTGTGGTGGTGGAAGGCCCCCTGGCCGGAGGACATCTGGGATTTACCCCGGAGCAGCTGAAGGAGTATGGGGCTGACACAGAGAATGTGCCGGATACCTACCGCCAGGACGCCTATGACCAGGAGGTTAAGGCTGTCATAAAGGTGATCCAGGGGTATGGGGAAAAGTATAACAAGCATATTCCTGTGGTGACGGCTGGAGGCATCTATACCCATGAGGACGTGGAGCATCAGCTTGCGCTGGGGGCGGAGGGAGTTCAGGCAGCCACCCGGTTTGTGACCACCTGGGAGTGCGACGCGGATCAGGCGTATAAGGATGCCTATATCAAGGCAAAGGTCCAGGATATTGTCATCACCCAGAGCCCGGTGGGAATGCCGGGAAGGGCGATTTTAAATCCCTTCCTGGAGCGGATTAAGAAGGGGGACCGTCCTGCGATTAAGTCCTGCTTCCAGTGCCTGGAGCACTGTGATATACGAACGATTCCCTACTGCATCACCATGGCGCTGGTGAACGCGGCCAAAGGCGATGTGGACCATGCCCTTCTCTTTTGCGGGAGCAATGCCTACAGGGCGGAAAGGATGGAGAGCGTGGAGGAGGTAATGCGGGACCTCTTGGGAGAGTGATACCAGTTATACCCTTGCAAAATGTGGATTTCCCTTTTGCAGGGGTATTTTTTTGTGGATAAGCAGGTTGTCCCCAGGATATTAACATAGTTATCCACTGACTTATCCACAATATCCACTGATAATTTGCAGAAAATTAAGAAATCAACATTGACTATATTAGAAAAAATAGCTATAATTTTAAATATAGACGTGATACTATATGGTGAAGAAGGTGTATATACAATAATATGTGAAATATACACTAAATTATCTCATATTATATAAAAGGAGGTATTTCTATGAGAAAACGTTTTGCAGTTGCGGCACTGGCGCTGGCGCTGACGGTGGGGAGCGCAATGACATCCTTTGCTGCAGGGTTTACACACACGTCTGACGGCTGGAGATTCCAGTGGGATGACAATGGAAACTATTGTGTAGACAATTGGGTGCATTATCGGAATCACTGGTTCTATTTTGGCCCAGATGGAATTATGGATACGGGATGGATTCTCAAGGATGGAAAGTGGTACTTTGCAGCAGATACCGGCGAGCTCCAGACAGGCTTCCTAAAGATCAATGGAAATGTTTACTATATGGACGGCAACAGCTGTGCATTATTTACTGGACAGAAGGAGTTCAACGGAAGGACATACACCTTCACAGAGAACGGAACCATTGATGGCCAGCCCTATATCTATACGGAATGGAACAGTGACGGAACCATCCGCAGAGGGACTAAGTTTGGATATTACAGCTAAAGACTGGTTGCCCTCACACTGGGGCTATAATATGAAGTAAATCAAACGATCTCCTTACAATCCTCTTACATGCATTGACCTTGGAGTTACTCCAGGGTATAGACTAAGGTCAATAAAAAAGAGCTTTGTAAGGAGGTTTTTTTATGAGAAAGCATTTTGCAATTGCGGCGCTGGCTCTGGCATTGACAGCAGGAAGCGCTATGACATCTTTGGCAGCAGGATTTGTGAGCACGTCCCAGGGCATGAAATATCAGTGGGGTGACGGCTCCTACTGCACCAACAACTGGGTACAGTATCGGAATCACTGGTTTTATTTTGGAAATGACCAGCTGATGCGTACAGGATGGATCCAGAGGGATGGGAGCTGGTATTTTGCGGCAGACAGCGGCGAGCTTCAGGGCGGACTTTTAAAGATCAATGGAAATGTATATTACATGGACAGCAACAGCCTGAAGCTGCAGACGGGTGACAGGGTTGTTCAGGATGAGGTGCACACCTTCACAGAGAACGGAACCACAGACGGCGGCCCATATGTGTATACGGAATGGAACAGCAACGGAACCATCCGCAGAGGAACCAAATTCGGCATCCGGTAAGCAAAGACGAGAGAGAAAAATAGACTGGGTACAGCGGATTGATTTTATGTACGGTGAAACAGAGAAGACTCTGGCTTCACCGTACTTTTTTCTGTTTACTGTGCAGTGCTGTGAGGTTATACAATAAGACACTGCGATTTGGTTATAGAGAAACATCCTCCTTTGGAACTGTCCTGCTTACTCCTGCATTCTGAACAAATCCAATTAAAAAAGAAGAGATGGTTACGGTAATGAGTGAGTACACGATTTTGGTAACAGGAATATAGCTCAGTGAAAGAACCAAAACCGTAACATCGGTAAACAGGTAAGATCTTGATATCTGCCATCCGGTAATCTTTGAAACTACCATGGCAAGAGCGTCGTCCCCGGCGCTGGAAGCGCCCTGACGAACCACCAGCCCGCATCCGATTCCGATGAAGCATCCGCCCACAACCGCGGCGAGCAG
>CALWMT010000228.1 GCA_944382045.1 uncultured Enterocloster sp.
AAAAAGTATAAAGATACAAACACGCCCTGCCGAACCCAAAAAACAGGGCGCAAACCGGCAGTAAACCTGCTTGTGCCCCATTCACCTTACGCTTCCTCCTCCTTGGGCTCCGCCTCCTTATTCTCCTTAAGGGTCAGCTTCACCTTGTCAATCACCCGGTCGTCCATGGACTCCACCTCGAAGTCTGCCTCCGGCGTCTCCACCAGAAGGGGCAGTCTCTCCTGATCCGGTATGTAGCCCAAAATCTCCATGAGATAGCCGGACAGCGTATCGCAGGTGCTGTCAATGTGCAGGTGCATCTCCTCATTCAGGTCAAAGAGGGAAATGCTTCCCGACACCCGAAATACCTTGTGTGGCACGATCTCCTGGATATCCGGCTCCACCTCCTCATACTCCTCATGGATGTCGCCCACGATCTCCTCGATCAAATCCTCCAGGGTCACCATGCCGGACACCCCGCCGTACTCGTCGATGAGGATGGCCAGCTTGTTCTTATTCTTCTGCATCTCCTTAAAGAGCGCGTCCGTCCTGCGGTTCTCCGGCACAAAATAGGGCTCGGTCAGCATGGCGCGGATGTTCAGGCTCTCCAGGGAGCTCTTTCTCGCCTCAATCATCAGGGTCTTTGTGGACAGAATACCGCTGATGTTGTCGATCTCGTCCTCATACACCGGTATCTTTGAGTGCATGGACTGGAGAATCTCGTCAATATAAGCCTCCACCGGCTCATTGATGTCAATGGTCACCATATCCTGACGGGGCACCATAACCTCACGGGCCCTCTTGTCGTCAAAGGAAAAGATGGAGGTGATCATCTCTTTTTCTATATCGTTAAATACACCCGTCTCGCTTCCTGTCTCGAGCATGGACTTGATCTCCTCCTCGGACACCTCGCTCTCCAGGGTCTCGCTGTGCATGCCGATCAGCTTAAGCACGCTGCTGGTAGAGAAGGAAAGGAGCTTGATGAACGGATTCATCACCAGGGAGAGCATGTAAATGGGGCGCACGCAGAGCAGGCTGAAGCCCTCCGCCTTCTGCAGAGCGATCCGCTTGGGCACAAGCTCACCGAAGACCAGGTTAAAGTAGGCCAGGATAACGGTCACCACAACTCCGGCAATGCTCTGGCTGTAGGGAACTCCGGCCTCAGCCATAACCCCTCCCAGAACCTGGGCGATACCGGTAGCCGCAGATGCACTGGAGAAGAAGCCCGCCAGTGTGATAGCCACCTGAATTGTTGACAGGAATACGGTAGAGTCCTCCATCAGGCGCTCAATCAGGGCCGCGTTCCTGTTTCCCTGCTCCGCCAGACGGTGGATTTTGTTCTTGTTTACAGACACCACTGCCATCTCAGATCCCGCGAAAAATGCGTTGACAGCGGTAAGAACGACTAAAACTGCTAGCTGTGATAGAATATTGGCCGCTTGTGGGTCAGATTCCATGGTAAAAAAAACCTCCTTGTAATAAAAAAATTTATGCCGCCCCTCTGGATATCCCGCAGGGCCGCAGATACATGATACGAGAGCCATTATACATGATATTTCGTGAATTGTAAATAGAAAAATACCCTGGCAGCTCCGGGATATCCTGCGGTCCTCTGCCAGGGTATGTATGTGTCGTTTTATAAGCTGCGCTTCCGGTAGATTTCCGGCACCTGCTTTTCAAATGCCTCCCGTATCTCCTCCCGAAATGCCGCGTCCAGCAGGATGTCCAGGCCCGTCATAGCCAGAGCCTTGGCTCCCAGCAGGCAGGCCCTGTCCCCCGCAGGCGACGCAGCTGCCTCCATGAACTCCGCTGAATGGCCGTTGACCTCCGGCGGCGCGATGGAGATGTACTCGTGGATCACCGGCATGTACAGGGACAGATTGCTCACATCCGAGGAGCCGTAGGCACCCATAGGATCCGCATAGGCCACAGGCTCGCCCAGGGACTCCAGGTTCCGCTTAAAGGCCTCCCCCATAGGGATATTGGGATAGCGCTCGGAGAACAGAGGATCCACCGATACCTCTGCCCGGGCCCCGGTGAGCAGGGCCGCGGCCTCCGCGCACCGCTTTACGATATCCACCAAGCGCTCCAGATTTCCCAGCGTCCGTGACCGCAGGCAGAACTCGCAGGAGGCCCGCTCCGGAATCACATTGTTGGCTGTGCCTCCCTCCCGGATAATCCCGTTGATCGTGTCCTGAAACTGAAAGGTGGGATGCATCAGGTCAACATTGGCAAAGGCCGCACGGACCGCGGTCAGGGCGTTGATGCCCGTGGCCGGCACGGAGGAGTGGGCGGACCTGCCCGTGAATCCTGCGTACACCGTAGTACAGGCCCGGGCGCTTCGCATCACCATGGACGGGCCGGAGGTGGGATGGCACATCAGCACATAGTCAAGATCCGCAAAGGCTCCCTTTGCCAGCATCTCGATCTTCCCGCCCTTTGTCTCCTCGCCGGGGGTGCCGATCACATAGACCGCGCCCCCCAGCTCGTCTGTAAGGCCGCCCAGGGCTGTGCCGGCGCCGGCAGCCATGGCAGCGATCATATTGTGGCCGCAGCCATGGCCCAGGCCCTCCAGGGCATCATATTCCGCCAGAAAGGCGATGCTTGGCCCCGGCTTCCTTCCCCGCTTCACCGCAGTAAACGCCGTTGGGAGTCCGGCTGTCCCTGTCTCCACGGCAAAGCCCTGGCCTCTCAGAAGCTCCGTCAGCTGTGCGCTGGCAAAATACTCCTCAAAGCCGCATTCCGGGTGATCGTGGATCTCATGGGACAGCTTAAGAATCCCGCCGGCAAGTCCGTCAACCGCTTCCTTCAGCTTGGACTTATAGGCATTGGCATCCATTTTTACTCCTCTGTGATATAGGCATTCTGATACTCATGTGCGCCGATCTGGCTCAGGATCAGGTCATGCAGATCTGCAGTGGCCGCAACCACCTTGGTCTCGCTGTAGAGGCCGATGATGGGGGTATCTCTCACCAGGTCATCATAGAGCTCCTTGAGCAGAGCCTCTCTCTCCTCGCCCTCGCCGGTGGATGCGTACTCCACATAGGTGGCATCAAACTCGTCGTTGAAGTAGCGGGAGAAATTGTTTACGGAGCTGGACAGCAGCATGCCGTTAAACACATAATCCGCATGGCCGGAGTTGGTCTGCCAGAAGTCCAGCATCAGGTCGAAGTCCTCGCCCGCCTCGATGAGGGAGAAGGAGGTGTTGTCGTCCTGGGTTACAATGTTCAGAGTGATTCCCACCTCTGCCAGCTGGCTCTGCATTACCTGGGCGATCTCCGTGTTGGTCTGGTTGGAGTTGGTCCACAGGGTCAGCTCAAAGCCATCGCCGTACCCAGCCTCTGCCAGAAGGCTCTTTGCCTTCTCCGGATCATAGCTGTTGGTCTCGTACTCCCGATAGTCCTCTGCTGCCTGAGGCACGATATTGCTGGACACCGTTCCATAGCCATAGAGCAGGGAATCCACAATGGTCTGCTTGTCAATCGCGCATTCAACGGCCTTGCGGACATTGGGATCGCCGATGGGGCCATCGGAGCTGCAGTTTAACTCCATGAGAATAATCTTCATGGACGGGCAGGTGAGAAGCTGCAGGTCCTCATTCTCCTGGATGCGGGAAATATCATTGTTGGGGATCTCGTAGGCCACATCAACCTCCCCGGTCTCCAGCATCATGGTGCGCTGGGCTGCCTCGGGAACGATCTTCATGGTCAGGTACTGGGTCTTGGCCGGCTCACCCCAGTAATCGTCAAAGCGCTCTACTGTATAGTAGTCGCCCTCCACAGCCTCCTTCAGCTTGTAGGGGCCGGTGCCGATGGGATTCTCGCCGAAGGTGGCTTCATCGTACTCTGCCGGCACTACGGCTGCCTGGGGCAGGGTCAGCGTGCTCAGAAATGCCGGGTTGGGGCTATTGAGCTTCACGGTTACATGATAGTCATCATCGATGGTGCAGCTGTCATAGTTGCCCACAAAAAGCGCGCCTCTCTCGTCAATGAGGTCCAGCGTAAACTTCACGTCCTCCGCTGTCATGTCAGAGCCGTCGTGGAACTTCACGCCCTCGCGGAGGGTCAGCTTTAAGGTTGTATCATCCGCCCACTCATATTCCGTTGCGAGGCAGGGCTGCATCTTCATATCGGAGTCGCGGGTGAGCAGGGGATCGAACATGTTGTTGGAAATAGAGTACGCTCTCTCCTGCTGGCCGATGGTGGCATCCAGAGTGGTCAGATCATTTCCCTGACAGAAAATAATCTCGTCCTTAATGTTGGCAGACGCCTCTGTACCGGCTGTCTCACCGGAAGCTGCTCCGCCGGCCGCAGCAGTCTCCTCCGCTGCCCCGCCTCCGCAGGCGGTTAAGAGCATGCATGCTGCAAGGCACATTGCCCATGTTTTTTTCATTCTCGTAGTCCTCCTTAGATTTTCATTATGGTAACGGGCCGGAATCAATTCCGGTCCGCTGCTATCCCTTCCTGCTTTTTCACTGCACCAGATGGCAGGATACG
>CALWMT010000229.1 GCA_944382045.1 uncultured Enterocloster sp.
GGGGGTATCAATAATATTGATACGGTGCTCCAGCGCGCCGGGCTTTGTCTTCGCATGGTCCTGCAGCGTCCAATGGCAGGTAGTAGCAGCTGAAGTAATCGTGATGCCTCTCTCCTGCTCCTGGGCCATCCAGTCCATGGTTGCAGTTCCTTCGTGGGTATCTCCGATCTTATAGTTTACACCAGTGTAGAACAGAATACGCTCTGTCAATGTGGTCTTACCCGCATCGATATGAGCCATGATTCCGATGTTCCTGGTTCTCTCCAATGGATATTCTCTTCCAGCCAAGGGATTTTCCTCCTTAAATAATCGCGGCCTTTCAGGGGCTTACCGCCCCTTACGCCGCCTGCAGACTCCGGGAATCTGCCATTAGAAGCGGTAATGAGCAAAGGCCTTGTTCGCCTCAGCCATCTTATGCATATCCTCTTTTCTCTTTACGGATGCGCCGGTGTTGTTGGCAGCGTCCATAATCTCGTTCGCCAGTCTCTCCTCCTGGGTCTTCTCGCCTCTCTTGCGGGAGAAGAGGGTCAGCCAGCGAAGAGCCAGCGCCTGCCGTCTGTCGGGCTTAACCTCGATGGGCACCTGGTAGGTAGCGCCGCCGATACGCTTTGCCTTAACTTCCAGAACAGGCATAATGTTGTTCATTGCTTCCTCAAATACCTCGATGGCGTCCTTGCCGGTGGTCTCAGCCACACGGGTAAATGCGCCGTACACAATCTTCTGGGCCACACCCTTCTTGCCGTCCAGCATGATGTTGTTGATCAGCTTGGTTACAACCTTGTTGTTGTAGATCGGGTCTGCCAGAACGTCTCTCTTCTGATTATGTCCTTTACGTGGCACGTTACTTCCCTCCTTAATCACGCACTGCGCGGGCCTGCGTATGCCGCCTGCCTGCGCCTGCTCAAATTAGCTCGCAGGTACTCACATGTTTCCATAAAATGTGTTCGTGCTCGGTTTCTATATCTCCTGCAACCCACAGGTTCAATATCACAAATCCGGCACTAACTTCACTTTACTGCTGTTAGTGGTACAAAATTACTTCTTCTCTTTGGGTCTCTTGGCGCCGTACTTGGAACGGGCCTGCTTTCTGTTGGCAACACCTGCGGTATCCAGGGTTCCACGCACGATGTGGTATCTGGTACCGGGAAGATCCTTAACTCTTCCTCCGCGGATCAGAACAACGCTGTGCTCCTGCAGGTTGTGGCCCTCTCCGGGAATGTAGCTTGTCACCTCAATGCCGTTGGAAAGACGAACTCTGGCGATCTTTCTCAGAGCGGAATTCGGCTTCTTAGGGGTAGCAGTCTTCACAGCTGTGCACACGCCTCTCTTCTGAGGAGCGGATACGCTGATGGCTTTCTTCCGAAGAGAGTTGTAGCCTCTCTGCAGAGCGGGAGCCGTAGACTTCTTCACGCTGGTCTGCCTTCCCTTTCTTACTAACTGGTTAAATGTTGGCATTCCTTTTCACCTCCTGTGATATTGTCTGTGGTTGCTGTACTGCAAACTTTTTGTGCACAAAAAATATGGCATGTTTTATGCACGCCATATCATTATAATCATGGAAAAATATTCTGTCAAGGGATTTTTCTGCGATTTTACGCCGATTTTGCACAGCAATGGTAACAGTTCAGACGGCAGGTATCTTCCCGGCCGTCTGCCGCAGCTCTGAAATCCGCCCAACGATTTCATTTGCCTTCCGGTATATGTATTCCGGCTCCTCCCCTATGAAAAACCGTCCGTCCTCGTACAGAATCCGCCCGTCCACCATGGTAAGCTTCACATTCTGCTTGCTGCCGCTGTAGACCAGGTTCCGCCCCGGATTGTTCTCCGGCTGCATATTGGGCTGATGCAGGTCAATCATAATGAGATCCGCAAGCTTTCCTGGGGCCAGCGAATCGCACTCCGAAAGCCCCATGGCCCTCGCGCCGCCCGTGCAGGCCATCCGCAGCACCTCCTCGGCGGCCACCGCCCCCGCATCCTGCTCTCTGAGCTTTGCCAGCCCTGCAGTCAGAAACATCTCCCGAAACATATCCAGGCAGTTGTTGCTGGCCGGTCCGTCTGTACCGATTGCCAGCCCGATTCCCTCCTCCAGCATTTTTTTAACCGGCGCAATGCCGCTGGCAAGCTTCGTATTGGAGCCTGGATTCGTCACTGCCCAAAGCCCTTTCTTCCTAAATATATCCAAATCTTCCTGGCTCATATAAACGCAGTGAAATCCTCCGCCGCCGTGGGCAAAGAGACCCAGGCTGTCGAGAAATACTGTAGGCGTGGCCTTATTCCGCTCCAGGCACTGCCCCACCTCGGACTTCGTCTCTGAGTTGTGGGAGAATACCGGCGCCCTGTATTTATCTGCCAGGCGGGCAAGCCCCTCTAGCAGCTCCCGGCTCGTTGTATACTCCGCATGGAAGCCGAATCGATAGCGGATCAGCGGATGAAAATGGTTCAGCTCCGCAAAGTTCTCCTCCTCCTGCTCCAGGGATGAGGTGAAATTGTTGAGCGTTCCCCCGATGACCGTGCGGAAGCCGCAGTCCACAGAGGCCCTGGCAATCTGACGGGGATAAAAGTACATATCATAATTGGCAGTGATGCCGCTGGTCAGATATTCCATGACAGCAAGCTTGGAAAGACAGCAGATATCCTCCTCCTGAAGCCTTGCCTCCATGGGAAACACCTGCTTTTCCAGCCAATCAGCTAGGGGAAGATCATCTGCAAAGGAGCGCAGGAAGGTCATGGCCGAGTGCGTATGGGCATTCTTAAACCCTGGCAGAACCAGATTGCCCCGCCCGTCAATCTCCCGGTCCCAGACCGGTGTCCTTCTCCCCGGCCCGCCTGCTCCCGGCGCCTGCGGCATTTTCTCCCGCTCCCCTGCCCCTGGCGCCTGCGATGCGGGCCCGGAGTACACAATCCGGTTTCCCTCCACCCACAGCTCTCCGTCATCAATGATCCCGCAGTCCGCCGCCATAGGCATCAGCTTGATATTGTAAAATCGGGTGTTCATCCTTCCTGCTCCTCCCCTATATGGGAAATAATGCGCGTCACAAGGGATCTAAACAACGGCGCTCTGCGGTTTGCCGTCTCATTTACCTCCTCATGGCTTAAGGGCTGATCGGTCATCCCGCAGGCCAGGTTAGAGATACAGGAAATGCCGCACACACGCATCCGCATATGGCTGGCCGCCACTGCCTCGCAGGCCGTGCTCATACCCACAGCGTCCCCGCCCAGAGCGCGCACCATGCGCACCTCCGCCGGAGTCTCGTAGGCCGGCCCTGTAAGCTGTACGTAAACCCCCTCCTGAATGGGAATGCTGAGCTCCCTGGCAGACTGGCGGATAAGCTCCTGGAGTCTCCTGTCGTAAACCTGGCTCATATCACAGAAGCGGACACCCAGCTCCTCCAGGTTGGGCCCGATTAGGGGAGAGGGAACGAAGGAGGCGATTTGATCCGTAATCATCATAAAGTCTCCGGCCTGGAACTTATAATTCACTCCCCCGGCTGCGTTGGTGAGAAAGAGAACCTCGCTGCCCATAAGCCGCATCAGGCGGATTGGCAGAACCACATCTGTCATAGAGTACCCCTCGTAGTAATGTACGCGGCCCTGCATCATCACCACCGGAACCCCCTCAATATGGGCAAACAGAAATCTTCCCCTGTGCCCCGCTACAGTGGATACCGGGAATCCTGCGATCTCATGATAGTCAATGGCTGCCTCGATCTCAAACTGATCACCGTAGTCTCCCAGCCCGGATCCCAGCACCAGAGCTGCCTTCGGCTTAAAGGGCAGCCGGTCCTTCACGCTCTCATAGCATTCCATCAGCTTTTCGTATACCTGATTCATCTGTGCGCCTCCTCGCTTTTAAAATACAAAAACTGGAAAGCCTTGATCCTTAAGACTTTCCAGTTTATTATAAAAGCGCGAGACGGGATTCGAACCCGCGGCCCCCACCTTGGCAAGGTGGTGCTCCACCCCTGAGCCACTCGCGCATAAAACATTAATCGGGGTGACAGGATTCGAACCTGCGACTTCCTGGTCCCAAACCAGGCGCTCTAGCCAAACTGAGCCACACCCCGCCATCGCCGGTTTCACTCTTCTTAAAATACATACCCTCAAAACCGCATACCGAACTATCTTGGTCAAGCCCTCGACCGATTAGTACAGGTCAGCTAAACACATTGCTGTGCTTACACCTCCTGCCTATCTACCTCATACTCTCTAAGGGGTCTTACTTCCTCGCAGAATGGGATATCTCATCTTGGGGGCGGCTTCACGCTTAGATGCCTTCAGCGTTTATCCCCTCCGGGCTTGGCTACCCTGCCATGGAGTTGGTCTCCAACAGGTCCACCAGCGGCCCGTCCGTCCCGGTCCTCTCGTACTAAGGACGGCTCCCCTCAAATATCCTGCGCCCGCGCCGGATAGGGACCGAACTGTCTCACGACGTTCTGAACCCAGCTCGCGTACCGCTTTAATGGGCGAACAG
>CALWMT010000230.1 GCA_944382045.1 uncultured Enterocloster sp.
AGGCGTCAAGCTTGCTTGTAAGCAAGGTTTTGCCCCTTCCTGCACATCGGATGGACATCCGATGCTTCTTGCCCGGCAAAGGCCGGGCAAGAAGATGGCCGCCGTCTGAACTGTTACATTTTCTCATCCCATAGGCATCCCATACAAAAGAGCGTTGCAGATGGCCGCCGCCACATTGCTCCCGCCCTTCCTGCCCCGGGCCACAATATAGGGCGTGTCCGCAAGCCCAAGGATCTGCTCCTTGGCGGGAACCACATTTACAAATCCCACGGGAACAGCGATAATCAGGGCGGGCGCAAGCCTTCCCTCCTGTATCAGCTCGTACAGGGCTGCCAGGGCTGTGGGCGCGTTCCCCACAGCAAAAATCAGGGGCTTTTTTGCTTCCCCTGCGCTCTGCCCCTTTTTCCCGAAAAGCCTGGCCGCCTTCTCCATGCTGGCTGCGGCACGGGTAGTCCCCTGCTCCTTTGCCTGGGAGGCCACGTCCGCATCGCTCATAAAGCACATGGCCTCGCCGCCCAGGGCAGCCAGCTGTCTCTTATTGATGCCCGCCAGGGCCATCTGGGTATCTGTGATAATCCGGGCCCCGGCGGCCAGGGCCTCCCGCCCCGCATCTATGGCCCCCGGCGAGAATACCAGGTTATCTGCATAGTCAAAATCCGCTGTGGTGTGAATAGCCCGCATGATGATGGGGGCCTCCTTTTTATCCAGCACTCTCCCCATCCGCCGAAGCTCCTCCTCTATAATGGAAAAGCTGCGGCTCTCAATCTGCGAGGGAAGAACCTGCTCCAAGTCAAACTGCATCGCTGTCACTCTCCTTTGCGATCCGCCGCTTTTCAGCCGCGTATCCTCTTATCTGTAAAATTGTAACATTTGTGCCGGACCTTGACGCGGCACTGCTTTTTATAGAAGGCTATCCCGTAAAGCCATGCCTCCCGGTAGCCCTCCTGGGGAAGCCAGGCATCGTATGCCTTTTCCTCAATCTGTGCCAGGGCCTGCCGGCAGGACGCTTCCATGGCGCCAAAGGACGGCGAAGCCTTCAGCTCCAGAATCAGCGGGGGCTGTTCCGTATCCATGCTGTATACACAGATGTCCAGGCGGCCGTTTCCCGCCTCCCTGTTTGAGCGGACCACATACTCCGCAAGGCCCCCAAGAACCCCCAGGAGAAAGCCATGGTAAAATGCCTCCCCGCTGTCCATATAGCTGATGGTCTGCCGAAGCAGAATGGACAGATTCTTTTCCGTCTCCTCTGCATTTCCCGTGAAAAGGGCCTGGTACAGCCCGCTTAAGTCTCTCTTCCCCACATCCTCCATAAACCAATTTTTTATGGTATTTTCATAAATATATTTGACCTCTGCGTTGGGAATCGCCAGGGAAATCCTCGCCGCATTTTCCTCCATGCGCTCCCCGGTTTTTTTCAAGTATCCCGTAAAAAAGAGGAAATTCCATAAATTATCCTGGGAGGCATACATGCTGTCATAGGTGATTTCCTCATGCACCGGCTTTTCAATGGTTCCCCCGGCCAAAAGCTCCTCCAGCTCTCTTTTTGCCCCCATATCCGCCCTTCCTACCAGCTCCCTTACAATGCTATTGGAGCTGGTGTTGGACCAATACGGCTTGGGAAGCGCCTGGGGGTTAAAGGTAAGGGAGCTGACATAATTAACCGCGCTCCAGGGATTGTACACCTCCTGTCCGCCGAACACATACCCGTCATACCAGCGGCTCATAATCTCCCTCTTATCAGAAAAGCCGTAGGCATCCAGCATTTCATCCACCTCTGCCTGCAGGAAGCCAAAGTGTTCCCCGTAGGAATCGCTGATGATGGAGCACACATTCAAATTGTTAAGCCCGGTAAATATGGATTCCCGCGATATGCGCAGGCATCCCGTAACCGCAGCAAACTCCAGGGCGGGATTGGTCTTTAAGGCGGATTCAAAGAGAGAGCGGATAAAGGCGCTCATCCTTTCATAAAATCCCCCGAAATATGCATTTTCCAAAGGCACATCGTATTCGTCAATCAGGATGACTGCCTTTTCCCCGCTGGCCTGATAAAGACATTCCGACAAAAACCGCAGGGCCGTCACCTCGTCCTCCCTGCTCCCCCTCCGATCCGCCAAATCGAGAAAGCGCTGCCGGTCCCCCGCAAGAACAATGCTGTCCGCCGCCTTCAGGTGCCGTTTATACTCTCTGGCAATCTCCTCCCTTATACAGGCATAGGCAAGCTCCCAGTCCGGCTGCTTGGCTGATTTTAAAGAAAGACTTATCACAGGCCGGCGGCCCATCTGGCCAAGAATGGCCGGCCCATCCTCCATGACCGCCAGCCCCTCAAAAAGACCGCGGTTCCTTTCATTCGTCTTCTCATCCCCCGTATCCTCAAAAAAATACTGGAGCATGCTCATATTCAGCGTTTTTCCAAAGCGCCGGGGTCTGGTAAATAAATTCACCTCGCCTCTATTCCTCCACAGCTCCCCGATAAAGGCGGTTTTGTCCACATAGTAATACCCGCCCTCCCGCAGCTTTGCAAAGTCGTCGATTCCGATGGGCAATGGCCTTCCCTTCAAAATGAACTCGCCTCCTTTCTGGACTGCCGTGCGCATCCCCGGCGCACATCTTTACCTGTATTTTAGCACAGGCCGCTGGACTGCGCCACCAAAAAATGGTACACTTCTTACCAGGAGGTGACGCACTTGAAACCAGAAATATTTCTCCGGATCCTGAGCCGGGCGGAACAGCTAAAAAATACGCCCCGCCACTCCTGGACCTCTGCGGGGCGCCGGGAGAGCGTGGCGGAGCACTGCTGGCGCCTGGCCCTTATGGCCTATCTTATAAAGGACGAATTTCCCCAGGCCGACCAGGAAAAGCTCCTTTCCATGTGCCTGCTCCACGATATGGGTGAGGCGTTCACCGGGGATATCCCGGCATTTGAGAAGGGCCCTGCGGACGAAAGCCGGGAGGAGGCGGTGCTTGCCGCCTGGGTTGAGGAGCTTCCCCAGCCATACCGGCGGGATATGGCCGTCCTCTTTGAGGAGCTTAAGGCCCAGGAAAGCCTGGAGGCCCGGCTCGTGAAGGCCCTGGACAAGCTGGAAGCCCTGATCCAGCACAACGAGGCGGATATTTCCACCTGGCTGCCCCTGGAATATGACCTGCAGCTCTCCTACGGCCAGAAGGAGACCCGCTTTTCCCCCTGGCTGCGCGCCCTGATGGAGGAGGTAAATGAGGACTCCTGGCGGAAAATCCGAGAGGCAAAAGAAGCAAAAAGCCCTCGCGGCTGAGGGACTGCCCGGCGCAGCCCTTGTCACAATCTCCCGTTTGATTTCCCTTGCCCGTTTTTCCGGCCTGTGTTAAACTGTAAGACAGGGGACAGCTTTTCGGCCGGCCTTCCGGCGGCCCGGAACGATTCTCCAAAATATTAAGAAAGCGATATAAGTGATAGAAGCCATGGAACAGAATGAACGAAGATTTGCCGTACTTATCGATGCGGACAATGTATCTCCAAAATACATCAAATATATCCTGGACGAGGTCTCGGACATCGGCGTGGCCACCTACAAGCGGATCTACGGCGACTGGACGGACAACGAAAAGCGAAGCTGGAAGAACGTCCTCTTAGACTGGTCCGTGAACCCCATCCAGCAGTACAGCTACACCACCGGAAAGAATTCCACAGATTCCGCCATGATCATCGACGCCATGGACATCCTCTATTCGGGAAATGTGGACGGCTTCTGCCTGGTATCCAGCGACTCGGATTTCACCAAGCTGGCCCAGCGCCTGAGGGAGGCCGGCATGTTTGTCATGGGAATCGGGGAGCAGAAGACCCCCAAGCCCTTCCGGGCGGCCTGCGATACCTTCAAGCTCTTAGAGATCATCTCCTCGGAGGATGGGGAGGAGACCGTTCCCGCGTCAAGGGGCCGGTCGAACAGCCCTGCCCTCAAGGAAAATGCAGCCTCCATCGACGAGATCGCAAAGACCATCACCAGCACGGACGAGATACAGAAGGCCATCACCAAGCTGCTCATCGAGAACAACAGCCAGAACCAGCCCATCATCCTGGCCAAGGTGGGAAACTTCCTCACCAAGCGCTTCTCGGATTTTGATGTGAGAAATTATGGCTACTCCAAGCTCTCCACCTTCCTGGAAAGCTTGAACAACAGCGATTTTCAGGTGGTGAAGCTTCACGGCGGCTATTTTGTCCAGGAAAAGAGTGCCAGCACATCCAAGGCGGAGATAGAAAAGGCCGTCATCCGCATCATCCGCGAAAACAACGGCCATGTGGACAACTTAAGCATTATCCACGACGAACTAAAGAAAATATATCCCTCCTTCGATCTAAAGCAGTACGGCTTCAGCCGTCTTTCCAGCTTTATCCGGAGCTTCGGCACCTTCAAGATCAAGGACAATATGGTGCAGCTGCGGCAGAGCTGCGAGGGAAAGCAGGGCTGAC
>CALWMT010000231.1 GCA_944382045.1 uncultured Enterocloster sp.
GCTCGTCCAGGTTCTTGTAGTCCGGAAGGTATTTTTCAAAATGCTCGTCCCTGCAGAAGGCGTCCAGATAGATGAACACCGGATTGCCCTCCACATTACCCGGATCCTCCACCCGCAGATGGTTGGGATCCGTGAACATGGACATGATTTTCTTCTTAATCTCCTCCTCGGAATCCGACAGATAGATGCAGTTTCCAAGGGACTTGCTCATCTTTGCCTTGCCGTCAATGCCGGGAAGGCGCATGCAGGCCTTATTTTCCGGCAGAAGAATGTCCGGCATCACCAGAGTTTCCCCGTAAACCGTATTGAACTTGTGGACAATCTCACGGGTCTGCTCAATCATGGGAGCCTGATCCTCACCCACGGGAACCGTGGTGGCCTTGAAGGCCGTGATGTCCGCCGCCTGGCTGATGGGATAGGTGAAGAAGCCCACAGGGATGCTGGTCTCGAAGTTGCGCATCTGGATCTCAGACTTCACGGTGGGATTCCTCTGAAGGCGGGACACCGTCACCAGATCCATATAGTAGAAGGTCATCTCGCAAAGCTCCGGCACCTGGGACTGAATAAACAGGGTGGACTTAGCCGGGTCAAGGCCGCAGGCAAGATAATCCAGGGCCACCTCGATGATGTTCTGGCGCACCTTCTCCGGGTTGTCCGCATTGTCTGTCAGCGCCTGGGCGTCCGCAATCATAATATAAATCTCGTCATACTCCCCGGAATTCTGCAGCTCCACGCGCCGCTTTAGGGAGCCCACATAATGCCCCACATGGAGCCGTCCGGTGGGCCGGTCTCCTGTCAAAATAATCTTTGCCATCGTACTCATGTTCCTCTCGTTTTTCTAATCAAGCTGTTCCGGGATCACTCCCATAGCCAGCTGTAATGCTATCAGCATACCCCAAAGACGGGATTCTGTCAATGGGATGGCCGGCAATCCGCAATGGCGGATGTCCGCTGTTCCGGAACGCCCCGGCCTATCCCCTCTCCCTTCAGCACCCGGACAAATTTTCCGGGCAGAGGTGCGAAAAATTCCCTTCCCGCCAGATACTCCAGGGGCGCCTCCATGTGCTTTGGCATCACCAGCTTCCAGGAGTGGAGGAGCTGGGAGCGGACCTGATAGGTCTTTTCCAGCCATTCATTCAGCTGGGGATCCCCGTACTTATAATCCCCGGCAATGGGATGGCCGAGGGAGGCCAAATGGGCCCGGATCTGGTGGCTCCGGCCGGTAATCAGCGTGACCAAAAGGAGGGTGAACCGGCCATTTCCCCCAAGGGGCATATACTCGGTGAGAATGGGGGTGCTTTCCGGCTCCTCCCTGGCTGTCACAGTCACCCGGTTTGTGGCCGCGTCCTTTTTTAAAAATCCGCTCACCATTCTCCGTTCCCGGATATCCCCCTTTACCAGACATTGATAATATTTGTGCAGGCTCCGGTCCTTGAACACGCGGCTCATGCCCTGGAGGCCCGCCAGGGATACCCCTGCGGCAGCCAGGCCGCTGGTATTCCGGTCCAGCCGGTTGCAGATAGAGGGTCGGAAGGCCCGCAGATCCTCTGGGGCGAAGCGGCCCGCATCTATCAGATAATCAAAAATCTGGTCATTTAAGGAGTAGTCTCCCTCCTTCGCCTTCTGGGAGAGCATCCCAGCAGGCTTATTTACCAGAAGGATGTGGGAGTCCTCGTAGATAATATCTAACGCCCCCGCGCCCATCCGCCTGCGGCCCGGCTCCTGCACCCGGACTGCAGACGGAGCCGGGCCGGAAAATTTGCGGATGGTCTCCTCCGCCAGAAAGAGGCAGACCTCATCCCCCGGGGCCAGAATTTCAGAGCCCTGGCATTTTTTGCCGTTCAGGGTGATATTCTTCTTGCGCATCATTTTGTATAAAAAGCCTTTTCCCGCCAGATTCAAATATTTTCCGAGAAATTTATCCATGCGCTGGCCTGCTTCGTTGGCTGTAATCGTGAGTTTTTTCATGCGTTTAATCCTCTTTTGTAACCGTTCGGGCGGCGGGCAGCTTCTGCCGCATGCGCGTCTGTGCAGCTAAGAGAGCGCCCAGAAGAAGCCGGTGGGGGACAAGCTTCGTCAAAAGGAAAAATAACTCCATGGCGGGGCTATAGATGGACAGCTCCCGGCAGGCAATGCTGTCGCGAATGGCCTTTGCGGCCACCCTGCGGGGGTTTGCCATTACCAGGCGCTTGTAAAGGGGAAGCGTACCGCCGGCCCTGTCAAAAAATTCCGTCCGAACCGGGCCGGGGCACACGGCCGTCACACAGATGCGCCGATCCTTTAGCTCCCGGTTCAGAGCCCGGCTGAAGCTAAACACATAGGCCTTCGTGGCCGCATACACGGCAAAACCAGGCTGGGGAAGGAAGGCGGCGCCGGAGGCGTACTGGATGATGCGGCTGTTTTCCGCCATATAGGGGAGAACCATGCGGGTCACAGCGGTGAGAGCCGTGCAGTTTAATTGGACCATCCCCACGCTGTCCTCCATGGACATCTCTGCCAGCGGGCCGGTCTTCCCAAAGCCTGCTGCATTTACGAGAAACTTCACCTGGGGCTTTTCCTTTGCCAGCGCGGCGGCCAGCACCGCCAGATCCCGTCCCTTTGTCAGATCCAGGGAGAAAATGCAAAGGGGCACGCCCACCTGTTGGGACAGCTCAAGGAGCCGCTCCCGCCTTCTGGCAACAACCCATATGGCGTCCATTCCGCCAAAATGCTCCCAGAGCTGGATCACACTCTCCCGTCCAAGCCCGGAGGAAGCCCCGGTTACAATCCCTATCTTCATCCCCCGTTTCCTCCCTTCTTTTTGTGGACGTTCCGGATGGTGCGCGTCTTTTTTGCGCCGGCGCGGCCGCTTTTTGCCGGCCCTTGCGCTGCTGCCGGCTCGCTTCTTTCCGGCCGCTTTCCGGCTGTGCGCGCTCCCTTTTCCGTCCGTTTGCTTCCCGCCGCTCTCCAGCTTCCCGGCCGTGTCTCCCCCGCCGGCCGGATCAGGCACTTGGGCCCGTATCCGATCAGATTCCTGCGGCCTGCCAGCGTCAGGGCCTCCTCCACCAGCTCCCGGTTCTTTGGATTGCGGTACTGGATCAGGGCCCGCTGCATAGCCTTCTCGTGGGGATTCTTGGGCACGTAGACCTTTTCCATGGTCCGGCAGTCGTAGCCCGTGTAGTACATGCAGGTGGAAATCGTGGAGGGCGTGGGGTAAAAATCCTGCACCTGCTCCGGCATATACCCCAGCTCCCGCAGATGCTCCGCCAGCTCCACCGCCTCCTTTAAGGATGATCCGGGATGGGAGGACATGAGGTAGGGCACCAGGTACTGGTCCATTCCCAGACGCGCATTCATCTCCCGGTAGGCCTTCACAAAGCGGCGGTAGACCTCATTTTTTGGCTTGCCCATCCGGGAGAGAACCTTGTCCGCCACGTGCTCCGGAGCCACCTTCAGCTGGCCGCTGACGTGGTATTTGCAGAGCTCCTTAAGAAAGGTCCGGTCCGGATCCGCCAGCACATAGTCAAATCGGATCCCCGAGCGGATGAACACCTTCTTCACACCGGGAAGGGCCCGAAGCTTTCTTAGCAGGGCCACGTAATCCTTGTGGTCGGCCCGGAGGTTTTTGCAGGGCTCGGGAAAAAGGCACTGCTTATGAGGGCAGGCTCCTTTTGTCAGCTGCTTTTCGCAGGCCGGGAAGCGGAAATTGGCCGTGGGCCCGCCCACATCGTGGATGTAGCCCTTAAAATCCGGCTCCCTGGTGAGAAGCTCGGCCTCCTTAAGCAGGGATTCGTGGCTTCGCGCCTGGATAATGCGTCCCTGATGGAAGGTCAGGGCGCAGAAGCTGCAGGCACCGAAGCAGCCCCGGCAGCTGATAAGGCTGAATTTAATCTCCTGGATGGCCGGGACCCCGCCGGCCGCCTCATAGGAGGGATGATAGCTCCTCATGTAGGGAAGGGCGTACACATCGTCTATTTCCTGGGTGCTTAGGGGCTTTGCCGGGGGATTCTGCACCACATAGGTATCCCCATAGGGCTCTGCCAGCCGTTTCCCGGAAAATGGGTCCGTGTTGCTGTACTGGATATAGAAGCTTTCTGCATAAGTCTTTTTATCCTTTAAGAGCGCCTCATAGGGCGGCAGAAGCTCATAGTCATAGACATCCTCCAGCCGGCTGGTCCGATACACCGTGCCGTCGATAAAGGTGATGTCCCTTACCGCCAGCCCGCTGTCCAGGGCCTCCGCAATCTCCACAATGGACCGCTCCCCCATGCCGTAGGATATCAGATCCGCCCCGGAGTCCAGGAGGACGGAGGGCTTCAGCCGGTCCGACCAGTAGTCGTAGTGGGCCAGCCGCCTGAGGCTCGCCTCGATGCCTCCGGCGATGATGGGCACATCCCCGTAGGCCTGGCGGATGAGGCGGCAGTACACGGTCACCG
>CALWMT010000232.1 GCA_944382045.1 uncultured Enterocloster sp.
GACCAGACGGATACCATCTACGACGGCATGGACCACCAGCTCACCTTTGAGCAGTCCCTGCGCTGCCGGGAGTTTGAGCCGGACGCGCCCAACTACACGCCCCGTATTTCCGGCATCATGCACATTGACAAGGGAAGCTACAGCTATGCCATGTCTATCTTAAAGAGCAATAACGGGGATGCGTCCTCCTGCCTGCGGTTTACCTTTGCCTATCAGAATCCCATCGCCGGGGAGGGACATTTCATCCACACCTACATGGGCGATGGAAATCCCCTGCCCAGCTTTGAGGGCGAGCCCAAGCGGGTGAAAATCGAGGGGGACATCGATTCCTTTACGGACATGGTATGGAACAGCCTGAACGAGGACAACAAGGTGTCCCTGTTTGTGCGCTATATCGATATCGCCACAGGAAAATACGAGAGCCGGATTGTAAATAAGAACAAATAGCGAGGAGAATACAAATGAAAGAGCTGGAACTGAAATACGGATGCAACCCCAACCAGAAGCCCTCCCGGATTTATATGCGGGACGGCAGCGACCTGCCCATCCAGGTGCTCTGCGGAAAGCCGGGCTATATCAATTTCCTGGATGCCTTCAACGGCTGGCAGCTGGTGCGCGAGTTAAAGAAGGCCACCGGCCTTCCTGCGGCCACATCCTTTAAGCATGTGTCCCCGGCGGGCGCTGCGGTGGGCCTTCCCCTGACGGATGTGCTGAAGAAAATCTACTGGGTGGATGACTTGGGAGAGCTGTCTCCTCTGGCCTGCGCCTATGCCCGGGCGAGAGGCGCGGATAGAATGTCCTCCTTTGGGGATTTCATCTCCCTGTCCGACGTGTGTGATGTGGACACGGCCCGGCTGATTAAGCGGGAGGTTTCCGACGGCGTCATCGCCCCCGGCTATGAGCCCGAGGCCCTGGAGATTTTGAAGTCCAAGAAAAACGGGAACTACAATGTGATACAGATTGACCCGGACTACGAGCCCGAGGCCATTGAGAGAAAGCAGGTATTCGGCGTGACCTTTGAGCAGGGACACAACAATCTGGAGATTGGGCCGGAGCTTCTGAAAAATATTGTCACAGCCAATAAGGACCTGCCCGAGGAGGCGGCCAGGGACCTGATTATTTCTCTGATTACCTTAAAATACACCCAGTCCAACTCCGTGTGCTATGTGAAGGACGGCCAGGCCATCGGCATCGGCGCGGGCCAGCAGTCCCGGGTGCACTGCACGCGGCTTGCGGGAAATAAGGCGGACAACTGGTATCTGCGCCAGGCGCCCCAGGTGCTCTCCCTGCCCTTCAAGGAAGGCATTAAGCGGGCGGACAGGGACAATGCCATCGATGTGTATATCGGCGATGACCCCATGGACGTGCTGGCGGACGGCCGCTGGGAGCGGATTTTTGAGACAAAGCCGGCGCTCTTCACACGTGAGGAGAAGCGGGCCTGGCTGGACGGCATGACAGGCGTAGCCCTTGGCTCCGATGCCTTCTTCCCCTTTGGGGACAACATCGACCGGGCCTATAAGAGCGGCGTGAAGTACGTGGCACAGCCCGGCGGGTCTGTGCGGGACGACCAGGTTATCTCTGTCTGCGACCAGTACGGCATGGTTATGGCCTTTACGGGGATTCGGCTGTTCCATCATTAAAGCAGGAGCCGCTTTGCGGCATTAAAAATCTCCCGCTTGAAGCTTTGCCCAGATTGTGTTAAAGTGTTAGGGATATTTGCACAAGCGGGGGCGCAATCAATGACAAGAGAGAAAGTAAAGGAATACGGTAAGAAATATGGAAGGATAGGGGGATACGGGTGCCTCATGCTGGCACCAGTATTTTCCTATCTTTTATTTGAGTGGGTGACGGGCAATCTGGGAACAGTGCCCTGGTATATGGCGGCCCTAAACATTGGCTGGAACTATGTGCTCTATTTGGTGGTCCTGGGCATCAGCGGCAGCAGCAGGATTGCGGTTCCGGTTATATCCATTTCCCTGCTCATCGCCTCGCTGGCGGAGGCCTTCGTGGTGGCCTTCAGGGAGCGGCCGGTGATGTTCTGGGATGTGCTGGCCCTGCCCACGGCCATGACCGTGTCCGGGACCTACAAATACGTGCTCACCACGGCCATGAAGGGAGCTGTCCTGGCGGTGGTGCTTTTGAACGTGATTACCTGGTTTACGCCCATCCGGGCGAGGGGATGGAAAAAACGCTTAAAGCTTGGGGCGGGCTGCGGGGCCTTCAGCGCAGTCTATAGCCTGATTTTTTTCCTGTATTTTATGCCGGCCTGGGACCTGGGGATTAATATGTGGGCGGTGAATGAGAGCTACCAGCACTATGGGTATGTGCTGGCCACGGCCATCTCCTCCCGCTACATTGTCCGACGGCCTCCGGCGGGCTACAGCGTTGGCGCGGTGGAAAGGATTTACGAGGAGCTGGCAGCAGAATACGGGGAGAATGGGACTGCTTTAAGCAGCGATGCAGAGGAAGGCGCGGGCGCAGAAGGGGCCGGAGCCGATGAAAATGCACAGACAGCTGATGGAGCCGCCATCCAGCCTGTAAATATACTCTGTATCATGAACGAGAGCCTCTCGGACCTGCGCGTGGCGGGAGATTTCACCACCAACATGGAATACTTCCCATTCCTGGACAGCCTTACGGAAAATACGGTTCGAGGAAGCCTCTGCGTGCCGGTGTTTGGCTCCATGACCAGCAATTCGGAGTTTGAGTTCCTCATGGGGGATTCCATGGTCATGCTGCCCACCCACACCATCGCCTACCAATTCAATGTAAAGCCGAATACAGCCTCCCTGGTGACCACCTTAAAGGACCAGGGATATTATGCCCTGGCCATGCACCCCTATCCGGGAGCCAACTGGAACCGGAACCAGGTATATGCCAACCTTGGCTTTGACGAGTTTCTGGACCAGGACTACTATGAGGGCTGTGAGACGCTGCGCACCTATGTAAGTGACCGGGCGGACTACGAGAAGCTTATTGAGCAGGTGGAGGCAAAGGAGAATCCTGAGGACAAGCTGTTTATTTTCAATGTGACCATGCAGAACCACGGCGGCTATGAGGGGACCTTTGAGGAATTTCCCCAGGAGGTATATCTCACCGGAGCGCTTAAGGGAAAATATCCCAAGGCGGACCAATACCTGTCCCTGATGAAGAAATCTGACGAGGCCCTGGAATATCTGCTGGATTATTTCAGCCAGTGTGAGGAGCCCACCATGATCGTGGTTTTCGGAGACCACCAGCCCAGCGTGGAGGATGCATTTTATGATGAGATCGCAGGGGTTCCCAGCAGCCTGGTGCCCGACGAGGAGCGGCTGATGTGGTATGAGACGCCCTTCATCATCTGGACCAACTACGAGCAGCCCTCTAAGGACGTGGGCCGTCTGGGGGCCGTGTATCTGTCCTCCTATGTGCTCAGGCAGGCCAATCTGGAAAGCCCTCTCTACAATCAGTTCCTATATAACCTGTCCCAGGATGTGCCGGTAATTCACACCATCGGCCTATACGACAAGGAGGGGAATTATTATACCTGGGAGGAGGCGGAGGCAGGCGCGTGCCCCTGCAGCGAAGCGATTATGAAATATGAATACATGGCCTATAACCACAGCATGGACAGCAGAAAGGTGGACGAGCTGTTCTCCCTCCTCCCTGGACAGTTATAAAATGTGTAAAAGCACTTGGCAAGCCGCCCTGGCATAGAATGAAAGTAAGACTATGCAGGGTGGCTTTTCTTGAAATCATTTCCCAAACCATTGACCCCAAAAGAAGAGAAGGAGTGCCTGAAAAGGGCAGAGCAGGGAGAGCAGGAGGCCAAGGATATGCTGGTGGAGCACAACCTGCGGCTGGTGGCCCATGTGGTAAAAAAATATCAGGGCTGCGACTACGATATGGAGGACCTGCTCTCCGTGGGCGCCATCGGCCTTATCAAGGCGGTGAATACCTTTAACGCGGATAAGGGCTCCCGGCTGGCCACCTATGCGGCCCGGTGCGTGGAGAATGAGATACTCATGCTTCTCCGGTCCAGCCGCAAATTTTCAAAAGAGGTGTCCCTTTTTGAACCCATCGGGGTGGACAGGGACGGGGAGGCAGTCAGCCTGGTGGACATTCTGGAGACAGAGAATCAGGAAACCTTAGATACCATGATTTTTAAGCAGGATGTAAAGGAAATGTACGAGGCGATTGAAACCTGCTTGAGCGATACAGAAAAAAAGGTGCTGGGACTGCGCTACGGCCTTTACCGGGGAAAGGAGCATACCCAGCGGGAGATTGCGTCTGTGATGGGAATTTCCCGCTCCTATGTAAGCCGGATTGAAAAGCGGGCTATTGAAAAGGTGCGGGCGGAGCTGAAGCACAGTTAAAGTTTGAAAATTCATTTCTGCCGCGAAACTATTATGTACAG
>CALWMT010000233.1 GCA_944382045.1 uncultured Enterocloster sp.
ATGCGCTCCAGATTCACGCTGTTCTGGAAGACACCCTCTCCAATCTCCGTAACCTCCGCTGGAATTTCCACCTCCGCATCTTTAATTTTTTTGTTGAAATGCCACAGCCGTCCATCCCTTATCCGAAATATTTGTTCTTCCATAAAAAAATTAACTCTCCTCCTAAATATATAAGTGCAGCGGGCATGCTTCCGTGCCGGTCTTACCGCACAGAGGCAGGCCTGCGGATTTCGTGGGCTCTGCGCTTTGTAAATGTGCCTGCCCTGTACCCATAGACAAATTCCCGGTCCTCCTCCCACTTGGAGACAGCAATCGCAAATTTGCTCTGCTCTCTTCTCTGCCTGATAAAGAAATCCAGATAGCTCACAACCTCGTTTTTTGTGAGAATCCGATTGTCAATCAGAAGGGCCAGCAGCGCCTGCCGCACCGGTGCCCGCAGGTCCTCGGTCTGGGACACATTGTAGCCATACTGCATCAAAATAGACTCCGAAGCCAGCTGCATTCCGTCTGCAGAAGTTAGCTTTCCGCGGTTTTTTCCATGGTTTCTTCCATAGCTTTTTTCATCGCTGATTTTACACAGCGGAATCCCCCGGGTCCGCAGCTTTTCATATGCGCTTTCCAGCAAAAAATACTGGCGGCACTGAGGGCAGTAACCGGCAGTAACCACCGCCTCCTGTACCTCTGACCGGGGCGTGATTACCTCAAAGACCGCCTCTATATTTGTCAGATGGTGCCCCTCGTGCATACACCGGAATACAGAGCGGCGTACCACAAAATCGTGCAGGCCAATGCGCTTAGGAGCCTTTTTCGCTGGCTCTGGCTTCGACTTCGGCTTGGGCTTCGGCGCAGCGGGCACGGGCGGCTTTGTTTCCGCCGTTGTGCGGGCGGTTCGGATGGCTTTTGGGACGGCGGGGCTTTCCTTCGGGGGAGCGGGGCTTTCCTCCGGCTCGGGTTCTTTTGCCCCTTTATAATATTCAGACCGGTCCATGTGGAGGGAAATGGATACGCGATGTTCTTCTTTCCGCTTTATCGGTCTGCCCGCCTGTTCATACAGATTCCGGAGCGTCATCTGGTCCGCATTTATCCGTTTTATTGCTTGCTGGCCCGGAGCAAACACCTCTAAGAGGACAAGTTTATAGTTTCCCTCCGCTGTCCTGCTCAGATGGTAGAGGCCAGAGACATACTCCTGGACTATACCATCTTCCTCTTTATGCACGCTCCACTTCATCTTCCCCTTCTGCATTCTTCTCTGTATTTTCCGGATATAGAAATTGCCGTAATGAGCATCCGCTGTGCGCACTTCATCGTACAGCTCCCGGATAGGGCCCTTGCCGCTGTCCCACTTTTTGTCAATACACGTATCAAAATTAGGTACTTCAAAAACCGACAGCTCCCATTTATCTCCATTTTGACGCAGAAAATATCGTTTTCCCTTATGGGCAGCGGTATACCACTCTCTATATTCGCCCCACTTCATCCCTCCGCATTTGGTGCTCTGTATGATGCGGCCGATATATGTGTCGATGGGCCCGCCGCACAGCTTCTGGGCACTCTTTTTTCCTTTTTTCTCGTTCATAGGCTATGGTTCAGAGCTCTTCCTTGGGGGATGTACGCTGTCTGAACATTTGGGACGCCTCCTTTCTGCGGCTTTACATTTGGCTGGAAGTTTTATATACTATAGGGGTGTGCGGCCGGTGGAAAAATAGCCAAAAAAGCGTGCTTGCAAGCAAGCTTGACGCGGGGGCTTCCGACCGCGACGGCTGGACGGCTCTCTTCTTGCGCGGCTCGCGCCGCACAAGAAGCATCGGGCATCCGCCCGATGTAAAAACAGTCAAAAGAGCATGCTTACAAGCAAGCTTGACGCATGCTCTTCCGCCTGTTTTTTCGCCGTCCAGATTGTTTCCTCTATTTTACACAATTTTTTGAAAAATTCCAATATGCTGGGAGCATAGTGTTTTGGGGAGTGAGGGGTGGTTTTTATTTTTTATGCATGGTTTCGGGAGGCTTTGGAGAGGGAGTTTGAACAGGTGAAGCTTCTCAAGGAAAGTGAACGGGGTACGGTGGCTCTGGTGAGGCACCGGGGAAGCGGGCAGAGGTTTGTCCTGCGCTCTTTTGTGGGAAATGCGGAGGTCTACCGCAGGCTTCTTGACTGGGAGTGCCCAAATCTTCCCAAGGTCTTTGAGGCTGCCTCCGATGAAGATAGGAATCTAGTGCTGGAGGAGTATATCCAGGGCGACAACATGGGAACCATGCTGGAGGACGCCCTCTTTTCCGCGCGGGAGACCCGGCGCATTGCCCGCCAGCTCTGCCGCGCCCTGTGGGTGCTCCACTCCATGGGGGCTGTCCACCGGGATGTAAAACCGGAAAATGTGGTGCTGCGCGGAAGGGATGCGGTGCTCATCGATTTTGACGCGGCGCGCATTCACAAGGATGGCGCAGAAGGCGACACACAGATACTGGGGACCACAGGCTTTGCCGCGCCGGAGCAGTACGGCATGTCCCAGTCGGACGCAGCCTCGGACATCTACTCCCTGGGCATTCTCATCAATGTAATGCTCACCGGCAGGCATCCGTCCCAGCAGCTGGCCGAGGGCCGCTGGGGCCGCATCGTCACCCGCTGCACCCAGGTGAATCCTGCCAAGCGCTACAAAAATGTGCTCCGTCTTCTGGACGAGCTCTGAAAAGGAGAACATCTATCATGGATAAAACATGCCCTCACTGCGGCGCAGCTCTGCCCGGTGAGGCTTCCTTCTGCCCGCACTGCGGGGAAAGCCTGCATCGCCGCAGAAATGCCCGGATGCCCCGCCGTGTCCCGGCCCGGCTTCTGCGCGCTCTCGCTCTGCTGTGCCTGGCCGTCCTGCTGTCTGCCGCCGCATTCTTCTATCTCAGCCCCAAGGTCTATGAGGAAGCCGGAGAGGTATCCTACACAGACGCGGACGGCACCTACCAGCTCGTGTCCAATGTGAGCACAGACCGCTTCTATCCCATGCCGGAGATTGCCCAGGATGCCGGGGAACAGGAGAGCTATCGCTTCCCCCTCCGGCTTTACATCAGCCACAGGGACAGCGGGGCGGATGCCAGCGGCATTTTCCTTCAGAAGGCCAGTGACTGGTCGCTGGAGGTCTATCAGCCCGCAGACAGCGCTTGGCCGGTGAAGGCCTCAGAGCCACAGGCCACTGACGCCTTTTCCGGCACTGCCCTGGTGAGCTACATCGACTTCAGCAGGGAAAGCAAGGGGCCCATAGAGCTTGTATGGACTCTGCACATGAACAACAGAGATACCATCCGCATACGCTCCGCCCTCACCGTTACCCCCATTCACACCTACCGCTATGATTCCCAAAATGCGGACCTGACGGACTCCCGCGCCCTCCAGTCCCTCATCGACCAGCTGGCCCGGGAGACGAATCATAAGGATGTGGTGGCGATTGAGCTTCCCGCCGTCACCTATGACGCGCCCCTCATTCTCCACAGCCGGTCCTTCAGCCTCACTGGCACTGAGACGGAGGGAAGGCGGACCACCTTCACCGCCGGCATCCAGATGCGCGCCCAGGCGGATGACAGGGACTGGATAAGCGATTTTACCGGGATTGACTTTGCGGGGGATGGGACGGGAGTGGGCATTTCCGCCGCCAACCGGGTGCGGACCACGGACTGCCGGTTTTTCAATTGGAAAACCGCCCTCCTAAGCTATGGAGACACCTGGGTAAATACCATGGACTGTCTGTTCGAGGGAAATGGGACCGGGCTCTATTACAATTCCGACGGCGGCAGCCACAGCGACACTCGCTTTACCGGCAATACCTTTCGGAGCAATGGAACCGCCGTCCTGCTGGAAAATGTCTCCGGCGGTGTCCGGATGGATTTTACAGACTGCCGGTTTGAGGGAAATGGGACCGACATTGACAACCGCTGCCAACAGCCCGTGGACATTTCCCACGCAATCTTTCAATGAACGCAAAGGAGAATTCTATCATGGCAAAAATATGTCCTCACTGCGGCGCTTCTCTTCCGGAGGAAGCGGCCTTCTGCCCCAACTGCGCGGGAAGCTTAAACCAGCGTGCCGCAAAAAATCCGCCCCGCCTCCCCGCCGCCAGGCTTTTTCGCGCCGCAGGCCTTCTGGCCCTGGCCGTCATCCTGGCTGCCTGCGTATTTTTCTATACCCGGCCCAAAACCTATGAGGGGACAGGCGAAGTGTCCTATACGGGCAAAAACGGCTCCTACCAGCTCCTTCTCAATTATATGCCGGAGCACTACACACCCCTTCCCAAGCTGGAGACGGTGGCCGGAAAT
>CALWMT010000234.1 GCA_944382045.1 uncultured Enterocloster sp.
TGAAGTGGTTATGTTGATAGCCGAAAAATACGGATTGAGTCAAATGGAAGCATTAAAAGCATTTGTATACTCCAAAACACATGAAATGCTCGAAAATGAGGAGTGTGGAATGACTGAATTTGGTGCGGAAGCAATCTTCGAAATATGGGAGTGCGAAAGGGTTACAGGAGATCCCAGAAATTCTGTATATATAAGGGAGGAATAGTATGACAGAGGAAATGAAATTTTTTATGTATTTATTGGAATATTATTCCGCATACAAAAACAAGAAAACAGGAGAAGTGCTTGGAGAGTGGGAAAAGAAAGGAGTTGTTCAAAAAATATACGACAATTATTGGATTTACCATACGGAACGGATTGAAAATGCCTATATGGACATTGATAGTTTAATGAAAACAGGGAAAAGTGCCTGGTAATATCGGCAAAAGCGTGCCTTGAAAAGATGCTTGTTTAAGGAGGAAACAATCTGTATGAAAAAGGAAACAAGAGGCCCGGAGCTCTCCTGGCTGTCCGACCCGGAGGTGTTCGCCGTAAACCGGCAGAGGGCGCATTCGGACCATCGCTTTTTTGTGCCGACAGACGGCGGGGAGGAGGAGCTGCGCTTTTCTTTAAACGGCACGTGGAAATTTTCCTATGCGGCCTGCCCCAAGGATCGTCCGGAAAATTTTTACGGAGCCGGGTATGAGGTGGAGGACTGGGACGAGATTCAGGTTCCCGGCCATATCCAGCTTCAGGGCTATGAACACCCCCACTACGTGAACACCATGTACCCCTGGGACGGGAAGGCGGCTATCCGTCCGCCGGAAATTGACTGGGAGGACAATTCAGTGGGGAGCTATGTGCGGTTCTTTGACCTGCCGGAAAGCCTGCGGGGCAGGCGCGTGTTTATCAGCTTTCAGGGGGTGGAGACCGCCTTCTATGTCTGGTGCAACGGCGTGTTTGTTGGGTACAATGAGGATTCCTTCACTCCGGCGGAATTTGAGCTTACAGAGCTTGTGAAGGATAGGGGAAACCGGCTTGCGGTGCAGGTGTATAAGAGGAGCAGTGCCAGCTGGATCCAGGACCAGGATTTCTTCCGGTTTTCCGGAATTTTCCGGGAGGTATATCTGTACGGAATACCAGAGATCCATCTGAGAGATCTCTTTGTGAAGGCCGGCCTCTCGGAGGACTGCCGGGAGGGATGCCTGTCTGTGGAGATGGAATTTTTTTACGGCAGCCGGGCGGCAGAGGCAGAAGCGTTGGACACGGCGTGGGATCTGGAGCTTTCCCTTGAGGATGCCTTCGGCAGGACGCTGCGCTCCTGGAGGCAGACGCTGCGGTGGGCACAGCCGGAGCTTGCGCGGGAGCTCCCTGTGGAGGGAATAGAGATAGAGCCCTGGAGCGCGGAGATCCCTAAGCTCTACGTCCTGGACATCCTCCTGCTGTGGGATGGGAAATTAGCCGAGCATGTGCGCCAGCCCATAGGCTTCCGCCGCTTTGAGCTGAAGGACGGCCTGATGCTGTTAAATGGAAAGCGGATCCTCTTTCACGGCATCAACCGACACGAATTTGATTTCCGCCGGGGCAGGGCTGTCACCGAGGAGGACATGCTCTGGGACATCCGTTTCTTAAAGCAGCACAACATCAACGCGGTGCGGACCTGCCATTATCCCAATCAGACCCGGTGGTACGAGCTCTGCGACCAGTACGGCCTCTATGTGATTGACGAGGCCAATCTGGAGTCCCACGGATCCTGGCAGAAAATGATGGCCTGCGATCCCGCCTGGAACGTGCCGGGAAGCCGGAAGGAGTGGGAGGCCTGCACCGTGGACCGGGGCCGCTCCATGCTGGAGCGGGACAAGAATCACCCCTCGATTCTCATTTGGTCCTGTGGAAATGAGTCCTATGCAGGGGAGTGCATAAAGGCCATGGGCCAGTATTTCAGGGAGCGGGATAACAGCCGCCTGGTTCACTATGAGGGGGTGTTCTGGAACCGGGCCTACCAGGACATCAGCGATATGGAGAGCCAGATGTATACAAAGCCTGCGGATGTGGAGGCCTTTCTTAAGGAGCACCCCCAAAAGCCCTTCATCATGTGCGAGTACATGCACGCTATGGGAAATTCCCTGGGGGGAATGGACAAGTACATGGTCCTGGAGGAGAAGTATCCGGGCTATCAGGGGGGATTTGTCTGGGACTATATTGACCAGACCCTGGAGTGGCCGGGGCGGAACGGGAAAAAATTCCTGGCCTACGGCGGAGATTTCGGCGACAGGCCCTCGGACTACCAGTTCTGCGGAAACGGCATCGTCTATGGGGATCGGACGCCCTCGCCCAAGGCGGTGGAGGTAAAGGCGTATTTTGCGCCCCTGCGCCTTGTGCCGGATCCGGAGACAGGAAGCCTTCTCATCAAAAACTGCCAGCTCTTTGCGGACACCCGGGGCTATTGCTTTTCCTATCAGGTGAAGCGGGACGGGGAGACGGTGTGGGAGACGGAGTTTGAGGCCGTGGTGGAGCCGGGGCAGGAGAAGCGGATCGCCCTGGAGATCCCCGAGCAGTGGAGGGGCCGGATGGTCCACCAGGCATTCGCCCTGTTAAAGGAGGATTCGCTCTGGGCTGAAGCAGGCTTTGCGGCCGCCGCAGGGGAAGCGGACACCGGAAGCCAAAACGGCGGCCAGAGCGCCCAGAGCAGAAAGAACTCCCGGGGCGGAAAGAGCGCCCGGGGTGGAAAGAGCCCCTTCCGCGTGATTTACGGGGATGTGAACATCGGCGTGGCCGGAGAGGGATTTTCCTGCCAGTTCTCCCGGGCGGAGGGCGGGCTCTCCTCCCTGCGCTATGGGGACAGGGAGTGGATCACCCGGACCCCCATGCCGGTCTACTGGCGGGCCGTCACGGACAATGACCGGGGAAATGGCTTTGCGAGGGAGGCAGCCCCCTGGATGGGAGCCACCCTGTTTTCCGGATATTCCAAGGAGGATATCCGGGTGGAGGAGGGCGCGGATCAGGTTACCGTGACCTTTGTGTATTATCCCTTCCCCTGGCTTGACGCGGCGGCTGAATCCCGGCTCCCGCGGACAGAGGCTTCCTACTGTGTGAGCGCGGAAGGACGCATTGCGATCCGCCTGCATTTTTACGGGAAGCCGGGCCTTCCCTCTCTGCCGGTGTTCGGCCTGGGCTTCAAGCTTCCTGTGCGGGACGGGCGCTTTTCCTGGTACGGCCGGGGTCCCTGGGAGAATTATCCGGATCGGAAGGCGGGAAGCCTCCTGGGCCGGTATGAGAGCAGCGCCCGGGAGAGCATGGCCAAATACCTGGTGCCCCAGGAGTGCGGCACCCATATGGACACCCGCTGGCTTGAAGTGGAGGGCCTGCGCTTTGAGGCCCTTGACAGGCCCTTTGCCTTCAGCGTGCTTCCCTATTCCGCCATGGAGCTGGAGAATGCGGCCCATGGAAATGAGCTTCCGGAGGACGCGTACACCTTTGTGACCATTGCCGGGGCTGTCCGGGGCGTGGGCGGCGACGACAGCTGGGGCGCGCCGGTGTACCCCGAATACTGCATAAGCGCGGAGGGGGAGCTGGAATTTGCCGTAACCGTTCAGATGGCGGGTAAACAGAACAATTAAAGCCCTTGCATACAAAAAGAGCGCAGTCTTCGCGAAAATGCAGGAAAGCTGCGCTCTTTTTAAGTGGAGCTGCGGGGAGTCGAACCCCGGTCCGAAAATCAATTCCCTGTTCTTCTACTATCATAGTCCTTTATTTTTCATTCCCTCCGCCATCAGAGAAAGGACACCCGGATGGCTTTAGTAGCTTCATGATACGCCCGCATGCGCAAAGCTTAACATGCGTCGTTTCCCACATAGTCGATGCCGGGATCTTAAAGTGTGGGTGCTCTAAGGCCGACAGCCGCAATTAAGCAGCGTATGCTAATTCGTCGTTAGCGTTTATATTTAGGTTTGCCATTTAACCCATTGCATGGGGATAGCTTCACCAGCTGCATGACCCCCGTCGAAACCAGTACAACCCCGGGATGCATTGATGCTACCTTATCGTAGCAGATTTGCGGGGGGATGTCAAGGGGCTGCAGAAATTCCCGGCAGCCTTCTATTGCAGAAATTCCCAGCAGCCTTCTATTGCAAAAATTCTCAGCAGTCTTCTACAAAATTTCCCGGCAGCTTTCGCGGGTGGTTAGCTGGAAGGGAAAATCAACGCTGATATAAGAGCTGTGGCCTCCCCGAAGCCGGTCAAGCACCAGGGTTACAGCCATCTTTCCCATCTCC
>CALWMT010000235.1 GCA_944382045.1 uncultured Enterocloster sp.
GAAGAAAGCGGATGGATCAATATAAGGTGGACGGTGCCCTGATCATTGCGGCGGGATTTGGCTCTCGGTTTGTCCCACTTACGTTTGAGACGCCCAAGGGTCTTTTGGAGGTCTTTGGGGAGCGGATGATTGAGCGGCAGATCCGTCAGCTCCATGCGGCAGGCGTTTACGATATTACCATCGCAGTAGGCTACCTGAAGGAGAAATTTGAGTATCTGATTGATAAATTTGATGTAAGGCTTTTGTATAACCCAGAGTATAAGGAAAAAAATACTCTGGCCACCATCTATCATGCCAGGGAGGTGCTGAGAGGGAGAAATATGTACCTCCTCTCCTCTGATAATTGGATGAGGGAGAACATGTACCATGGCTGGGAGTGCGGCGCCTGGTACAGCGCCTCCTTCCAGCGGGGAGATACCAAGGAGTGGTGCCTTTCCTTCAATAAAAAGGGAAGAATCTCCGGGGTAACCGTAGGGGGCAGGGATCAATGGGTGATGTATGGTCCGGCTTATTTTTCGCGGGAGTTTTCTGAGCGCTTTCTGCCGGTGCTGGAGGCCTTCTATAGGGCACCGGGAACCGAGCAGTTTTACTGGGAGCAGGTATATATGGATATGCTTTCCGGGGAGGCCAGACGCCGTCTGGAGCGGGAGGACCTGCTGGAGGAGGCTGTCAGGGCGGGAGCCGGACCGGCAGACCAATGGGATAGAATCGATATGTACGCCAACTGCCAGCCGGACAATCAGGTGTATGAATTTGAAAATCTGGAGGAGCTGCGCTGCTTCGATGCCCGCTATCAGAATCACTCAGATAACGAGGCCATGGAGCTGGTATCCCGGGTATTTGGGGTGCCGGAGAGCGAAATACGGGATCTCAGGTGCCTGAAGGCAGGCATGACAAATAAGTCCTTTCTCTTTCGGATAGAGGGCAGGCAGTACATCTGCCGGGTTCCCGGCCCAGGAACCGAGCTGCTCATCAACCGATACCAGGAGAAGGCGGCCTATGAGGCGGTTCAGCCCCTGAATTTGACCGAGCATGTGCTCTACATGGACGAGAAGACAGGCTACAAGATTGCGGAATATTATGAGGGATCCAGGACGGCAGATCCAGAAAGCTGGGAGGACATGGCGCGGTGCATGGAGGTCATAAGGCGTCTGCACGCCTCAGATATCCGGGTGGGGCATCGGTTTGATATTCGGGAGCGGATTGACTTTTATGAGAAGCTCTGCCGCAGCCACGGCGGCGTGCTCTTTGAAGATTATGACCAGGTTCGAGGGTGGATGGATGAGCTCATGGATGCCCTGGATCGGATGGGGCTGCCGGAATGCCTCTGCCATATTGATGCCAATGTGGACAATTTTCTCTTTCTCCCGGATGGCACGGTGAAGCTTTTGGATTGGGAGTACGCGGGGATGTGCAATCCCATCATGGACATTTCCATGTGTGCTATCTATTCCTACTATGACAGGGAGAGGATGGAGAAGCTTTTTGCCCTGTATCTGGGCCGAGAGCCCGAGGAGGCGGAGCGGTTTGTCCTCTACGCATGTGCAGCGTTGGGCGGCTTTTTGTGGAGTCAGTGGGCGGTGTACAAAAAAGCTATGGGGGAGGAGTTCGGAGAGTATACCCTTATTATGTACCGATATGCAAAAACCTATTACAAAAAATGCAGCTGTTCTGAACTATTACGAAAATTGTAATAAAAATGTCACCAAAAGGACAGCGCTTTATGCTATAATCAGTTACATGCGGACAGCAGAGAGAACACGCTTGACGCGGGTACAAGAAGGAGGATGACATATGGTGCGCAGAAAATACTTGGCGGCGCTATTGGCGGCGGGTATGGTCAGTGCGATGGCTCTGGGATCTTCATTTACGGCCTATGCCGCGGACGGATGGACCAAAACAAATGACCAGTGGACGTATATTTACAACGGGCAGGTTCATACGGGCTGGCTGCAGACCAGCGAGGGCTGGTATTATATGGACCTGGCAGACGGACATATGACAACTGGCTTCAAGCAGATCGATGGGAAGTGGTATTTCTTCCGGCCCAACGGACTGATGGATACCGGCTGGATTAACCCGGAGTACGGGAAGTGGTACTACCTGCTCTCCGACGGGACGATGGTCACGGGCTGGCTCAAGATCACCAGCAATGGAACCAGTGACTATTATTTTATGCGGGGAGACGGCTCCATGGCCACAGGCTGGCGGGAGATGGACGGCGCCTGGTATTTCTTCCAGGACAGCGGCAAGTGCGTGGTGAATTCCTGGGCACAGATCAAGGGTGACTGGTATCTCTTCGGCACGGACGGCAAGATGATGACCGGCTGGGCCAAGGTGGATTCCGACTACTATTATTTGAACACGGATGGCCGCAGGCTTACCGGCTGGCTTACCGACAGCAATGGGAACAAATATTACATGGACCCTGCTGACGGAAGGATGGCCGTGGGCTGGAAGCAGATTGACGGCGCATGGTATTACTTTGACGGAAGCAATGGCCATATGATGACTGGCTGGATTGTGGTGGATGGAAAGTACTATTATCTGAATCCCACGGACAGCGGCAGGATGCTTGCCGGAACCACGGCCAATATCAATGGCACGAGCTATACATTTGACGCGAGCGGTGCCTGCCAGAACGCAAGCGGCGTATCGGCACAGACACCGGGGACCGCTTCCGCAGGAAGCGTATCCGGGGTGAACGGAGGACCGGGCGTGGCGAGCTCCGGAGTGACCAGCGGCGGCCCGGGAAGCACAGGAAGCACCTCCGGAAGCGGCCCGTCGGGCAGCAGTCCTTCCGGAAGCAGCAGCTCACCCAGCGCCAGCGAGGGAGCACTTCAGCCTGGACGCACGGATGGACCGGGCTGACAGAGCGGTTTGACAATTCAATAGGGGGGCGTTGCGGCGGATGCTGATGACGCCCCCTTGTTATTTTGCCTGAACACAGGAAAACGGAGAGAAAAGGGAGAGATCAATGAGAGGCGGAAAATATACGATTCGGAGATGGAGGGGAGCAGTGCTGGCAGGAATACTGGGGGCCAGTGTACTGATGCCGGCAGGGACTGCCTGGGCAGCAGGGCCTGGGGAGAGCGGCTCGTCCGCTGCGGTTTTAAGTGGGCCGGGGGTACAGCCGGGCCAGACGCAGACGGGGCCGGGAGTGCAGACCGGCCCTGCGCAGACCGGACAGACGCAGGGCAGCACATCCCAGAGCAGCACACAGACGAACCCCTATGCCTGGAAGAGGGTGAATGGGGTGTATCAGATGCCGGACGGCAGCGCGATAAACGGCGTAATCGCCCGGGGGATCGACGTATCCCGCTGGCAGGGGGAGATCAACTGGAGCCAGGTGGCGGCGGATGATGTGTCCTTTGTCATGCTCGGCACCCGCTCAAAGGGAGCGGTGGACCCCTATTTTCATAAAAATATTCAGGGGGCCGCAGCTGCGGGTGTCAAGGTGGGCGTGTACATCTATTCTCTGGCCATGACCCCGGAGATGGCGGTGGAGGAGGCGGATTTTGTGCTGAATCTGATCCACGATTACCCGGTGTCCTATCCGGTGGCCTTTGACATGGAGGATTCCACCCAGGGGACATTGTCCAAGGAGGAGCTGGCAGCGATCGCGAACGCATTCTGCGGCCGGATTGCCGAGGCGGGATATTATCCCATCATCTATGCCAATGACAACTGGCTGGCAAATAAGCTGGATATGCGCCTGATGGATTATCCGGTGTGGGCGGCCCGCTACTCTGCAAGGCCGGATTATTCCAATCCGGTTATGTGGCAGGCCACCAGCACAGGATCCGTGAACGGCATAAGCGGGAATGTGGACATTGATTTTCAGTTTGTGGACTTCTCCTCCGCGATACCGGCCAATACCTGGCGGACGATCAATGGAAATACGTATTATTACAGCAATTATCAGAAGCAGAAGAACGCCTGGGTGCAGGACGGAGCAGACTGGTACTATATGGATGGAGAAGGTCTGATCTCTACCGGCTGGCTTACCCTGTCGGGCAAAAGCTATTACCTGGATGACAGCACGGGCAGGATGGTCACAGGCTGGAAGCTGGATGATGGAAAATGGTACTATTTTGGCGGCTCCGGCGCCATGGACATCGGCTGGGTCAGCGATGGAGGCGTCTGGTACTACACAGGCTCAGACGGTGTGATGCGCACAGGCTGGCTGGAGGAGGATGGCCGGCGGTATTAACTGAATGCTTCCGGCGCCATGGCTG
>CALWMT010000236.1 GCA_944382045.1 uncultured Enterocloster sp.
AGGAATACCGCAAAGCGGCTGTTGAAGCTGTCAGAAAGCTCTCCCAGGACGTGGGCATCCCCGCCAAGCTGGAGGCCTTAAAGGAGGAGGATCTTCCGTTCCTCGCCGAATCTGCCTACGCCGACGCCTGCCGTCCCGGCAACCCCAAAGACACCTCTGTGGAGGATCTGAAGGAGCTGTTTAGGAAGCTGATGTAATTCATGATGTAATCCCTTAGAGCGTGCGCCCGGCGGGCGCACCCAAAGACACCGGGCCCCGGCATATAATAAGCCGGAGCCCGGTGTCTTTTATAATTCTTTCCCTCTACTCTGCTCTGCACTGTTCCTCTTCTATCTGCCGCAAAACCTCATAGCCCCGTTCATTGTTTTTTCTTCTCTGCTCTGCAAAGCCCTCGCACCACCTTCCGGCCAGGAAACGCTCTGCCATCTCACAGGCCATATCAAAGCTCACTACCCGGGAACCCATAGCCAAAACATTCGCATTATTGATAAGGGATATCTTTTCCGCAGTAAATATGCTCTCGCAAGCCACGCAGTAAACTCCTTTAAACTTGTTCGCAATCAAGCTTGCTCCAGCTCCCGTGCCGCAGAATACAATGCCTCTCTCACACTCGCCGCTCTGGATCTTCTTCGCCAGATTTGCTGCTGCCTCATAATATAAGACATTCTCCTCCTCGGACTGCTGCCCTGCATCCACCACCTCATAGCCCAGATCCAGGATGTGCTTCTTCACCTGCTCCTTCAGCTGAAATGAGGATGCCTCACACGCGATTGCCACTTTCATCTATTTTTCCTCCCTTTGTGTTTAGATAAACGTTTAACATCACATTGTTTTTTATAATATTACGCTTGGTATCTTTTGTCAATGCCTGCGGCTCCTTATCCCTGGAGGATACGCTGGTACAGGAAATCAGCACGCATCCGGATGCTCTACGACTATATCAATGGCTCTCCCTGGGAAAATGAAGTGGAATATGTAAAATTGGGAATTGTCATGAAAAATAATTTCCGAAACTATCTCATTGAAAAATAGAAATGCAGCTGAGGCTGTCCAGGGCGGCGCCTTTCCTCCCTGGACAGCCGGCAAGCCGGAATCTCGCAGACGGCGGCAGAATCACCCCGCCTTGCTTCTCATCCGCTCCTGCCTGCCGAAGCCTTTTCTGTCGCGCTCCGCCCTGTCAAAGCGGCTTCTGCTGCGCCCGCGGCCGTCAAAGCGGCTCTCTCTGCCATCGCGTCCGTCAAAGCGCCTTTCGCCGCCCTCGCGCCCGTCAAAGCGCCTCTCTCTGCGCTCGCGGCCATCAAAGCGTCTCCCACCGCCATCGCGGCCATCAAAGCGTCTCCCGCCGCCGCGTCCGTCTCTGCGCCCCCGGTTTCTCCGCCCCAGCTCGTCTAAGGGGCAGGGCAGGCAGTAGGAATCAATGCCATCCTCCTTTGTCTCCCCTAACGCCAGGCGCAGCAGAGCGGCCGCCAAATCTGTACCGGAGCAGCCCAGCTCGCTGCAGGCCCGCTCCACCAGCGCAGAGAGGGCTGTTTTGTCCTCCTCCTGATTCTCCCCGGCCCTTCTGCCGGAAGCCTCCCTCTTTCCAAGAGCCGCCTCCCTGGCCCGCTCCGCCTCGTCCAGGATGCGCTCCGCCCGGATTTTCGTCAGCTCCTCCAAGGTGGGCACTGCCTGAGGAATCATCACCGCCTTGCAGTAGCGCTGAATATCCCGCAGCTTATAGAGCTCCCGGCCCACCGCAAGGCTGAAGGCAAGTCCCTCCCGGCCGGCCCGGCCTGTCCGGCCAATCCGGTGCACATAATACTCATCATCCTGGGGAATATCGTAGTTGAATACTGCCTCCACATTTCCCACATCAATGCCCCTGGCCGCCACATCTGTGGCCACCAGGATATTGGTGCGGCCCTTCCGGAACCGGTTCATCACCTGGTCCCTCTGCTCCTGCTTTAAGTCCCCGTGAAGGCCCTCGGCCTGGTAGCCCCGTCCCTGCAGCTCCCTGGCCACCTCGTCCACCTCCTTTTTCTTATTGCAGAATACAATGGACATCCTGGGGGTATACATATCTAAGAGGCGGCTCATAACCTCCGCCTTATTTTCCTCGTTCACCTGGTAATAATACTGGGTAATCCTGGGAACCGTCAGCTCCTTCTGGGCCACCTGAATCATCTCCGGCTCCCTGAGGAATCTCTGGCTGATGTCCACAATCGCCGGGGGCATGGTGGCGGAAAACATCATGGTCTGCCGCTCCTCGGGCAGCTGGCTTAAGATCGTCTCCATATCCTCCAGAAAGCCCATATTCAGCATCTCGTCCGCCTCGTCCAGCACAACGGTGTGAATATGCTCGGTCTTGATTGTGTGCCTTCTCATATGATCCATCACACGCCCCGGGGTTCCCACCACCACGTTGACGCCCCGCATGGCCCGGATCTGCTTTCCTATCTCCTGGCCGCCGTACACGGGAAGAATCTTAATCCCATCCATAAATTTGGCAAAGCGCCGAAACTCCTCCGCCACCTGCATGGCAAGCTCCCTTGTGGGGAGAAGCACCAGAGCCTGAACCTTCTTAAGCTCCGGGTCAATCCGCTCTAAAAGAGGCAGGCCGAAGGCCGCCGTCTTGCCGGTTCCCGTCTGTGCCTGGCCGATCAGATCCCTTCCTTTACGCGCAGCCGGAATGGCCTGCTCCTGGATGGGGGAGGCCTGCGCAAATCCCATCTCACCTACAGCCCGAAGAAGGCGGGCATCTAACTCCATACTCTCAAATGTAGCTGCTTCCATTGACAAATCCTGTCCTTTCTATCACTCTGCAGCAGGCTGCCGCCTGCCCTGCATCTGCTTCCGCTCAAAAAAAGAGAGGCGCAAGGCACGTCTCCCTGGCCTTTCATCCTCTCGTTTCGTACAGTTTGTAACTATAGCAGATGATTTTGATTCTGTCAATGGCTTCTTGCTTTCGTCCCGGCGCTATTGTTACTGCTCACTTTCTCTCCAGCGGCAGGCAGGCGATATTCTCCCGCTCCAAATTCTCTCGAATCTTCTTTACAAAATCCAGGGCCGACCGGCTGTCCCCGTGAACGCAGACGGAATCCGCCCGGATGGGGATGTCCCTGCCGTCGATGGCCTGCACCTTTCCCTCCTTCACCATGCGGACCACCCGCCGGGCCGCCTCGTCTGCGTCTTTAATCATAGAGCCGGGGCGGCTTCTGGGGACAAGGCTCCCGTCGGGCTCATAGGCCCGGTCCGCAAAGACCTCGCTGGCACAGGCAAGCCCCATCTCCCCGGCGGCTTTCAGCATCTGGCTGCCGCTTAAGGCCAGAAGAATCAGGCTTTCATCCGCCGCCCGGATTCCTTCGCAGACCGCCTTTGCCAGCGCATAATCCTTGGCCGCCATATTGTAGAGGGCTCCGTGGGGCTTTACATGGGTCATACGCACGCCCTGTTCATGGCAGAAGGCCAAAAGCGCCCCTGTCTGGTAGGCGATATACGTCCTGACCTCATCCGGGGTGGCCGCCATATTCCGGCGCCCAAAGCCGATGAGATCGGGAAAACCCGGATGCGCCCCCACGCCTGCCCCGGCCCGGGCGCAGGCCGCCACGGTCCGCTCCATCACCAGGGGATCTCCCCCGTGAAAGCCGCAGGCAATATTTGCCGAGGTAATATAGGGCAGAACCTCGCTGTCCATTCCGATGGTATATGCCCCGAAGCTCTCGCCCAGGTCACAGTTCAAATCAATCCGTTCCATAAGCTCCTCCTCACAGTTTCAGCGCAGTATTTTTTATGTCCGTGATAAACATATGCCCCGGCGCGTGGGTGATGGCAAAGGGCGGCCGGGAGGCCATAACCACGGCCTGGGGCGTGACGCCGCAGGGCCAGAATACGGGAATCTCCCCTTCTTTTATGGTCACCGGATCCCCGAAATCCGGGTGGGAGAGGTCGGTTATGCCGATCATCTCCGGGTATCCGATGTGAACCGGCGCCCCGTGCACCCGGGGCATCTGCGCGGTCACCGCCACGGCCGCGGGAACCTGCCCGCAGGGGATGGGACGCATGCTCACCACCATGTTTCCGGAGAAAGCGCCCGCCGGCTCACAGGGAATATTCGTCCTATACATGGGGACGTTGACCCCCTCCTCAATATGGCGCACCGGGATACCGGCCTCCAAAAGCTCTGACTCAAAGGAAAAGCTGCAGCCGATGAGAAAGCTCACCAGCTCCCGCTCATCAAAAAA
>CALWMT010000237.1 GCA_944382045.1 uncultured Enterocloster sp.
GATGTGGAAATAGGTGTCCCCCTGGAGGTAGTCGGTGAGGAAACGGGTTCCGCACTCTAAGGTCATCAGGTAAGCACCCCAGGGAAGCATGCGGATCTCATTTTCCGTAAGATCCTTGCCGCAGCCCTCCAAAAATCCCTTGGTGTAAGCCTCAAAAAGGGGCAGGGAGAGGGAGGCCTTGGAGGCGTCGGGCTCGTCCTCCGCCGCCGTGTTGGCCCCAAAGCGGATGGAATCGCCGTAGTCAAAGATGGAGAGTCCGGGCATCACTGTGTCCAGATCAATGACGCAGAGCCCCCGGCCGGTGGCATCATCGATGAGGATGTTGTTCAGCTTGGTGTCGTTGTGGGTCACGCGCAGGGGAAGCTCGCCCTTAGCCAGCATGGCCTGGGCTGTTCCCATCCTTTCCGCCCGGTCCATGACAAAGGCGATCTCTGCCTGCACACTGCCTGCGCGGCCGCAGATATCCGCTTCCACAGCCTTCTTAAAGGTCTCGAACCGCTTGGGCGTGTTGTGAAAGTCCGGGATCGTCTCCCAGAGCTTATCAGCCGGATAGCCCGCCAGAAGTCCCTGGAAGCGGCCGAAGGAGTATCCGCTCTGGTAAAAGTCATTGGCGTCCTTTACCTGGTCGTAGCCCGTGGCATTTTCAATGAAGAGGTAAGCCCTCCAGTATCCCCCCTGGGAGTCCACATAGAAGGATTTCCCATCTCTGGTCCGGACAAGGGTCAGGGCCTCCCGATCCGGATCGCCGCCTCTTTCTGCGACGGATCTGCGAAGATAGGCGGTGACGCCCTCGATATTTTCCATCAGGGCCTGGGGATTTTTGAAAATCTCGGTGTTCATCCGCTGGAGGATGTAGGGCCGTCTGCAGACCAGGCGGAAGGTATCATTGATATGGCCGCTTCCGTAGGGCTCACAGCTTATAATCTCCCCCTGGGTGTCGAAGGCGCCTGCGGCCTCCATCAAAATTTCACGGGTAATTTCTTTTTTCATGATCTTTACTCCTCCCACAGCTTTTCCGGATAGATGCCTGCGGCCTTCTTCTCTGCCATTGCCCTTACCACTGCTTCCTTGTCCTCCTTGTAGGTGACGCCGTACCACTGATCCGGGGTCTTTAAGACCGTTACCTGGGCCTTGCCCTCCTTTAAGAGGCCGTCTACCACGAAGGGAAGGAAGTATTCGCATTTCAGAGGATTCTCCGCCAGACCCTTTGTGAGGAAGCCGGCAAAGCCATTTTCCAGCTCTCCTAAAATGCTCTCCGTAAAGCCCCACATATTCATGGATACCGTGGTGTCTGCGGGGAGGGAGGTCCAGGTGGCGCCGCCGTCCTCGGTGAACTGGATGGCGTTCTCGCGGCGCTCAATACGGGTGCGCTCCTCAATGTGGGTCAGATGGCCGCTTCCATCCGTGGAGCACACGCCACGGGCCACGCTTCCGTTCTCCGTCAGGGTCTTTCCCAGCTCGTAGCCCACCATGGTGTACTGGAAGCATTCGTCGTCGCCGGCGGAGGCCAGCTGGTTGTAAATCAGGGAAAATGCCTCCCGGCCATAGTAGTCGTCCGCGTTGATCACCGCGAAGGGACCGTGGATCAGGTCCTTGCAGCAGAGCACGGCGTGCCCTGTGCCCCAGGGCTTTGTGCGCCCGTCAGGCACGGAAAATCCGGCGGGGATGTGAGTGAGCTCCTGATAGGCATAGGCCACATCCATGTATTTGCCGATGCGGTTTCCGATGGTTTCCTTAAATGCCTCCTCGATCTCCTTCTTGATGAGGAAGATTACCTTCTCAAAGCCTGCCTGCTTCGCGTCGTAGATGGAGTAGTCCATGATGATATTCCCGTAGGGGTCAATGGGATCAATCTGCTTTAATCCTCCGTAGCGGCTTCCCATGCCTGCCGCCATGATGACAAGTACTGGTTTCTCTGCCATTTTGCGTGCATCTCCTTTTTATGAGTGAATTGGTAACGGCCCATGCCGTCTTGAACGGTTAGGTATATCGTGCTCTAAGTATAGCAGAGATTTCCCGTTTTTTGTTTACAGGATCCGTCATTATATTTGCATAAATAAGCCGGCAGAGATTGCGCTTATTCGGTGTTTTGTGGTAAACTGGTAACAATTTAGGACAGCAGAAAAAGGGGAGGCGGCGGAAATTGAAAATTCTGGTTATCAACAGCGGCAGCTCATCGTTAAAATTTCAGGTGATTGACACGGACACAGAGGAGGTGCTGGCCAAGGGCCAGTGCGAGCGGATCGGGATTGACGGCGTGTTCAATTATAAGACGGCTCGGGGGCCTGCGCTTAAGGAAAAGTATCCCATGAAGTCCCACAAGGAGGCGGTGGACCGGATCCTTACGACTCTGGTGGACCCGGAGGCGGGGGTGCTCAGGGATTACGGGGAGATCGACGTGGTGGGCCACCGGCTGGTCCACGGCGGAGAGAAATTTACCGGCTCTGTGGTGATCACGGACGAGGTGCTGGATGTGATGCGGGCCTGCAATGATCTGGCGCCCCTTCACAACCCGGCCAACATCGTGGGCGTGGAGGCCTGCAGGGAGCTGATGCCGGATACCCTGATGGTGGGCGTTTTTGACACGGCCTTTAACCAGACCATGGAGCCGAAGGCATTTCTCTACGGCCTTCCCTACCGGTTTTACGAGAAGCACAAGATACGCCGCTACGGCTTCCACGGCATCAGCCACAGGTACGTGTCCCGGCGGGCGGCGGAATTTATGGGGCAGCGGCCGGACCGGGTGAAGACCATTGTCTGCCATCTGGGGAACGGGGCCAGCATCTGCGCGGTGAAGTATGGCCGGGTGGTGGATAATTCCATGGGCTTTACCCCCCTGGAGGGGCTGGTCATGGGCACCCGCTGCGGGGACGTGGACGCCGGGGCCCTGGAGTATCTGTCCAAGAAGGAGAATCTGGATTTTCCCCAGATTATGAGCATATTGAATCAGGAGTCAGGGGTGCTTGGCATCTCCAAAAACCTTTCCAGCGATTTCAGGGAGTTAAAGGACGCGGAGATTAAATACAATGACACGGCGGCTCTGGCCAGGGAGATTTTCGCCTACCGGGTGGCGAAGTATATCGGCAGCTACGCGGCGGCCATGAATGGGGTAGACAATATTGTATTTACCGCCGGTGTGGGGGAAAATGATTCGGATATCCGGGAGGAGATCTGCAGCTACCTGGAGTTTTTGGGCATCACCATCGACGAGGTGAAGAACCGGGAGCAGGGGGAGGCAGTGCGCATCTCCGACGGCACATCCCGGGTGAATGTGCTGGTGATTAAGACGAACGAGGAGCTGGAGATTGCCAGGGAGGCGGCGGAGCTGGTGAACTCCCTGCAGGGGCGCCCCAAAATGTAATAGTTCAGGCGCTCCGTCCGGTGTAATGAGAGGAGGAAGGCATGGCCTACAGGAGCACCCGCCTGCGGCGGGAGGTATCGGTGCAGAAAATCATTTCCGTCCACTATTTTCAGTATATGAGCGACTTTGTTTTTCCTGGGGAGAGCCATGATTTCTGGGAGCTGGTGTGCGTGGACCGGGGGGAGATCGAGGCGGTGGCGGGAAACCGCAGGATTGCCCTAAAGCGGGGGGACATCCTCTTTCACAGGCCGGGGGAATTTCACAATGTGGTTACCAACGGGAAAATTTCTCCGAGTCTAGTGGTCATCGGGTTCGAGTGCCGCTCCCGCTGCCTGGAGGGATTCGGGGACCGGGTGATGACGGTCCAGGCCGGGGAGAAGGAGCTTTTGGCAAAGATTATTCTGGAGGCCCAGGGGGCCTTTGACGGGCCCCTGGGGGATCCCTACCAGGAGGAGCTCATCCCCGCAAAGTGCCCGCCCTTCGGGGCAGAGCAGCTCATCGGCCGGTATCTGGAGGAGCTTATTATCTGCCTGTACCGCCGGTATTTTACGGGCGCCCGGCCGGATATTCCGGAGCCCTTTCGGCCGGAGGGCGAGGGGGATGAGACCAGCCGGAGGATTCTGCGCTATCTGGAGGAGCGGGTGGGGGAGAGGCTGACCCTGGAGCAGATCGCGAAGGACAATCTTATGGGAACCTCCCAGCTGGAAAAGCTTCTCAAAAAGTCCTGGGGCTGCGGGGCCATCGAGCTGTTTTCCCGGATCAAGATCGACGCGGCCAAGCAGCTGATCCGCGACGGGCAGCTCAATATGACCCAGATCGCGGATCGGCTGGGCTACAGCTCCCTCTATTATTTTTCCA
>CALWMT010000238.1 GCA_944382045.1 uncultured Enterocloster sp.
GCGGTTCTGGCGATGACAGGCTGCGGCGGCAGCGAGTCTGCGCCTGCTACAGCAGCGGAGACGGCTGCGCCCGCTACACAGGCGGCAGCCGGTGAGGCAGAGGAGACCTCTGAGGCCGCAGCAGAGCAGGCAGCGGAGCCGGAGATTATTTTAAAGTATTCCGAGGTAAACCCCGACGGACATTTCCTGACGGATACGGCCTATTACTTTGCTGACCAGGTGGCAGAAAAGTCCAACGGCCGCATTAAGATCGATATTTATCCGGCCGGCCAGCTGGCAAACGAAAAGGATGGCATTCAGACCATTCAGACCAGCTCGGGTGTGATCGATATTGTGCGGTGTTCCACCAGCTCACTCTCCGACTTTGGTGTGCAGAAGCTGAATGTTCTGAGCATGCCCTACATCATCCGCGACAGAGAGCATTACTGGAATGTGGCGCAGAGCGATGTGGGTGAGGAGCTGAAGGCTGAGCCCCAGGAGCTGGGTCTTGGAATGGTAGGACTGTTCTATGTAGATGAGGGCTTCCGCCACTTCTTTACCGTAGATCCGGTAAACAGCATAGAGGATCTGGATGGAATGAAGCTGCGCGTTCCCACCACAGAGCTCATGAGCGATACGGTGGCAGCCTTTGGTGCGATCTCAACCCCCATCAGCTTCTCCGAGCTGTACTCCTCCCTGCAGACAGGAACCGTGGACGGAGCAGAGCAGCCGCTGTCTGGCTACTACAGCAACCGTTTCCAGGAGGTGGCCCCCAACCTGATTCTGGACGGCCATGTGTATGGCTCCGGAATGGTGTGCATTTCCGAGCAGGCCTGGAACATGCTGAGCGCAGAGGACCAGCAGGTTTTGATTGATGCAGGCCTTGCGACAGAGGAGTACAACAAGAATGCAGCGCAGGAGAACGACGACGAGATGCTGGAGCTGTTAAAGGCTGAGGGCGTCAATGTGGTAGAGGTTCCCGACAAGACCGAGTGGCAGAATAAGGTGGCGGATGTAATTGCGAAGTATTCCGCTGGTATGGAGGATATTGTAGAGAGAATTTCTGCGCAGTAAGCAGCATGGAGGAGGCTGTGAAAATGAATGCAGGTGCCTGCCGTCTTTTCACAGCCTCTCGCTTTAAGAAAGAGGTGGAACTATGAGGGCGTTTTTTAACGCAATATATGAAGCATATTTGACATTCTGCAGAATTTTGTTTGTCATCATGATTGTGATTACTGGATATACCGTTCTGGGACGGCTGGTGCTCAAGAGCAGTCCGGCCTGGGGCGAGGAGCTGGTGCTCATGTGCATGGTTTACATGGCTCTTGTCAGCGCGGCGCTGGCTATTAAGACCAACAGCCATATCCGCATTTCTCTTCTCGATTATGTGCTGCCGAAAAAGGCCATTGCATGGCTGGATCTGCTGGCCTATATCCTGATGGGCCTCTTCTCCGTGTTTATGATTGTTGGCGGCGGACAGTATGCGATGCTTATGAAAAATGTACGGTTTACCGGCCTTGACATGTCTTCCATGTGGCTGTATATGTCTGTGCCGATTGCCGGAATTGCAATGCTTCTCATTGTGATAGAAAAAATCGGGGACTGGTTCCTGAATGGCGGGGAGGAAGAAGAAAATGCCTGATACATCCATAGCAATTTTGATACTTATGAGTACCTTTTTGATTCTGATGGTCCTGCGCATTCCGATTGCGTTTTCCGTAGGCCTGGCAACCCTGGCGACAATGATGTATCTGGGGCTTCCGCTCCGCCAGTGCGCTCAGCTGATGGTCAAGGGAATCAATTCCTACAGCCTGATGGCGGTGCCCTTCTTCATTGTCTCCGGTGAGCTCATGGGAGCGGGAGGCATTTCCGATAAGCTGATTGGATTGGCGGATGCCCTTGTGGGATGGATGCGGGGCGGACTTGCCATGGTAAACTGTCTGGACAGCGCCTTCTTTGGCGGTATCTCCGGATCTGCGGCGGCGGATACGGCGTCTCTGGGCTCCATTCTGATTCCCATGATGGTAAAACAGGGCTATGAGCCGGAATTTTCTACCAATATTACCTTGGCAACCTCCATCCAGGGACTTTTGATTCCGCCCTCCCACAACATGGTTATCTACGCCATGGTTGCAGGAAGCGTGTCGGTAGGGCGCCTGTTCCTGGCCGGAATTGTACCCGGAATTACCCTGGGAATTTCCCTGATGATTTACAGCTACTTTATGGCGATAAAGCATAACTATCCCAAGGGGAGTCCCTTCAGCATCAAAAATGCATGCAGGGCATTCGTCAACTCCTTCTGGGGACTGTGCACCATTCTCATCGTTATGGTTGGAGTTGTCACCGGACTGTTTACGGCGACAGAGGCTGCAGCGGTATCCGTTGTATGGGCTATCTTTGTAAGCTTTGCTATTTATAAAGGAATGACCTTAAAGGGCTTCTGGGAGTGCCTTGGAAATGCCACAAAGACCCTCTCCATGGTGCTGATTCTGGTTTCCGTGTCCTCCGCCTTCGGATGGCTGCTTACCTATTTAAGAGTGCCTCAGATCTTTGCGACAGCCTTCCTTTCCATCACGGATAACCGTGTGATCCTGCTGATCCTCATCAATGCGCTGCTGCTGTTCCTCGGCTGCATTATGGATATGTCGCCTATTATCCTGGTGGCAACGCCCATCCTGCTGCCCATCGTGCAGAGCCTGGGAATGGATCCGGTACAGTTTGGTATTATCATGATTTTCAACCTTGGCGTGGGACTTATCACTCCTCCTGTGGGAACCGTGCTGTTTATCGGCTCCGCAATCTCTCACATTAAAGTGGAGCGGCTTGCAGTGAAGCTGATTCCGATTTATGGGGTAATGATTCTTGTGCTCATGATATTAACCTTTGTTCCGGCGCTCTCTCTGACACTGCCCAATCTGCTTATGCCCATGAATTGAGGTGTCGACGCAAATGGAACAATATAGAACATGCTTTGGCGGGGAGGCGGACATCTATCCTGCAGAGAATCCTGTGGGGGCCACTGTGATAATCTGCCCAGGCGGCGGCTACTGCTTTCTGTCAGACCGGGAAGGCGAGCCGGTTGCAAGAGCATTTAACCGGCGGGGCTATGGGGCGGTGGTGCTCAAATACAGCCTGGATACCCCGCCCTTGGGCTTCCGCCCCCTGAAAGAGCTCAGCTGGACCGTGGATCAGGTCCGCCAGGGGAGATTTCCGTCGGTATCGGCAGACCGCCTTTTTCTCTGCGGGTTTTCCGCAGGCGGCCATTTGGCCGCATCCTACGGCGTCTACTGGAATCACGAGGAGGCCGTGGGGACATGCAGGAGGGAGAGCGGCTTGGAGGGAATTATTCTGGGATATCCAGTGATTTCCTCCGGAGAGCTCGGCCATAAGGGGAGTATCAAAAATATGGCGGGAGACGATGCGGTCCTGAGAGAACGGTTTTCCCTGGAAAATCAGGATCTCTCCCAGATGCCCCGGACATTCATCTGGAATACCTTTGAGGACCAGAAGGTTCCCGCGGCAAATTCGATTCTCTTTGCAGAGAAGCTTTTTGCAGATGGCGTATCCTGCGAATACCATATGTTTTATAAAGGCCTCCACGGATACAGCCTGGCCACCAGAGAGGTGGAATGCCAGGAGGAGGGAGTGGAGGCTGACAGCCATATTGCCCATTGGTTTGATCTGTGCCTAGAATGGATGGAGAAAAGTTGAAAAAACACTTGCATTTCTTCGCCGCATTTGTTAAAATAATAGACCGTGACATATGATTCCTTGCTCCTGTTACTGAAAGCAGGGGCCAGAGACCACAAGGAGGTAAAGCAAGATGAACAAGTATGAATTGACCGTTGTTCTGAATGTGAAGCTGGAAGACGACGAGCGCGCAGCGGCCATCGAGAGAGTGAAGGGATACATCACCCGCTTCGGAGGCACTGTGACCAATGTGGACGAGTGGGGTAAGAAGAGACTTGCATACGAGATTCAGAAGATGCATGAGGCTTACTACTACTTCATCCAGTTTGAGTCCGATGCTGTGTGCCCCAACGAGGTTGAAGCTCACGTTCGCATTATGGAACCAGTGATCAGATACTTATGCGTAAGAGTTGAGGAGTAAGACCTGCTGCGCAGAGGTACACCCAGACCGCCGAAGGCGGTTCATTGAAAAGGAAGTGTGACCGTATGAACAGAGTAATCCTTATGGGAAGATTGACGAGAGATCCGGAAGTGAGGTATT
>CALWMT010000239.1 GCA_944382045.1 uncultured Enterocloster sp.
AATAAAAACAGGTAATTCTGGACCTGATAATAGCTGGGCTGGTTTAAAATATCTGCCCTATTCAGATTCCCCGCAAGCACATACACAAACAGATATGCGATTCCCACTGCAGCCATCAGGCTCGAGGCTGCCCGAAATAATCTGCTCATCTACATTCACCTCCCGGTTCCGCCGGTCTGCTTATAATAGCCGGCCTCCTGCATTTCGCCCGCGTAATCATAGCGCTCCTGCGGTGCTTCTGTCCTCCTATATTCCCGCCGCGCCTGGGCATAGGAATCCTTGCTCTCCACCGTAAGGGAGCGGGACTCCTCATCCCCCGATGCCTGATAGGAGACCTGATAATTATTGACAACTGCGTTCTGGATCTCCTCATAGGTCTGATCAAGCTCCGCGGCATTTGTCACCATAATAAACTGCCCATTTGTCCGGGTCGATATATTTTGGAGATATGCCTCATCACAGCCCTGCAGGCCGATGCAGAAAATCGTGATATTGCCAGCCACGGCCTCTGCCAGCACACTGTCAATGAGTGCCTCCGAGTCGTCTCCATCGTGGCCGTCCGACAGCAGAATGATGATCCTCGTCCCTGCGGCTGCCTGGAGCGATTCAATGGCAGTTGACAAGCCGGAGGCAATGTTCGTCCCTCCTGTTGTGCTTATGCCGTCCACCAGGCTTGTAATCAGGTACTTTGACTGAGTCAGCCCGCACTCCAGCCTGGAGCTGCTCTCAAAGGTAATGAAGCTGAGAGAAACATTGTTAAGCATCTGGGAGACACACTCCCGAATGGCATTTTTGCTCTCCGCCATCTTGTCCCCCTGCATGCTGCCGCTGCGGTCCAGCACGAAGGCAATGCTCAAATCATTCACCGTAACCGGCTCTGCGGAAAATTCCTCAATCTCCGTCCCCGTATCCGTCAAGCGCACCGAGTCCTCTGTGAGCTCCATTCCCTCCCGTGTCGTGGAGATCTCCGCCAAAATCTGGGGAAACTGGGACACATCGATCCTGCGGATGATAAAGCCCCCGAACACCTCCCGGAGATAGGAAAATACGAATTCCCTGAATGCATTGTAATTGTCGCTGTCAAACACGCTCTGGTACAGGCTTTCCATCAAGCTGTCAAAGAGAAGGCTGTACTCTGTGTTCAGCGGGTTGGAAAGATAAGTGATATAGGCCTCCCGGAAGGCAGCTGTCTCCCGGCTAAGCCACAGCTCGTCATTCTCGTGCACCTGAACAAATACCTTTTCAAGGTACTCCCGGGCCTCCTCAAACTGATTGCTTGTGAAATAGAGCCGTGCCAGCTGCAGCTGGTACCCCAGGATATCATCCCCAGCACTCTCCTCCACAGCGGTCAGATAATTGATGGCGCGCTTGGCCGCCTCCTGGTTCAGTGCCTCCAGGGATAGGCTGTACTGGGCATTCAGCGTTTGATAGGACCGATAGGCCTCGCTCTCGGTATCCCCCTCCTGCAGATCGAGGGATGCCAGGTTCAGCTGGGACTGGAGCTTAGCAGCCTCCTGCCAGAGCCTGCCATACTCCGCATCCGTATCCGCCATGATCCGCTGGTTGTAATTTTTCACGTACATGTTGGAGACAATCACCGCATTTTTCATGCTCTGACTTCCTGTATTCTCCGTGAGAAGCTGGTAGGCCTCCTCATATCTGTGCTCGGAGATGGCAGACTGCACCCGTGCAAGCTCACTGCTGAGAGCCTCCTGCTCCCCGCTCTCCAGCGCAAGCCCCATAAAGCGGACTTTCATCTCCGCCTCCCACTGCCTGGACTCCTCCTCCGTGGCTGCTATGAGCGCCAGTGCCTCCTCTGTAACCGCTGTCTTTACCTCTGCAGGCACAGGCTCCCCCTTCTCGGAGCTTTCCAGGATACTCTGTGCATTCGCTGCATCCGCGTTTGCCCGCAGATAGCTTTCCGCTGTATCATAGGCTCCATTCAAGTTGTATGCCAGCGCCCGGACAGCCGGCCCGTTGTACGGCTCACTCTTTTTATCGGACACGGCGGAAAGAGCCTCCAGGGAGGCCTCCTCATAGTCCTCTTCAATCAGGCGGCCTGCCATGTAAAGATATGCCCGCTGGTCCAGAGCATCCGCGGATATCCGTCCCTTAAGCATCAGGATGCCCACAAGGCCGCAGCACAGGGCCGTTGCGGCGGCCACGGCGATAAATGCCTTCTTCGTCCATTTTTTTAAAACAGTCAGCAGAATGAGGACGGCGCATTCCGCTATAATCCCTAGAATTGCTATCTCTTTCATAAGTCCCCCCATCACTCCAGATCCGTTTTGTAAAGCTGTGCGGATCTCTCCTGCACGGTCCCATAATCTGCAATCGGATTATTTCCCTGCATCAGCACCACCAGCCTGCTGCAGCTGTCAATCGGTGACAAATCCGTTATCTGATTGTCATTGATCCAGAGCTCGCTTAAATTCGGCATGGACGCGGCACAGCTTACGTCCGACACCCCGTTGTGCGAGATATCAAAATAGGTGAGGCCTCCAAGACCTGACAGGGAGGATACATCGTAAATGTCGTTGTTCCACAGCCCCAGGGATTCCAGGCTCTGCAGGCCTGCCAGGGGACTCACATCCTGGATATGGTTCCAGCCCAGCGCCAGCCTTTTTAAAGAGGTAAGGCCTGCCAGGGGACTTATATCCACGATATTGTTATTTAAAAGCGAGAGATTCTCAATGCACCGGAGAGATGCAAGAGGCGCAAGATCCAGCTGCTTTTGGTACCCTACAGCCAAGGTCTTAAGGAAAGGCATGTAGGGGGCAAAGCTAAGATCAAAATCACCCCATTCGCTGTACATGCTGCTGTATTGGCTGTAGCCGGATTCGTAGAAGACTGCCTCCAGCTCCTCCTCATCGATTCTGTATTCTCCCAGAAGGTACAGCTCCCGAATCTGAGCGAATTCATAATTATAGACCACATCATTCCAGGAACGGCCAAATACACTGCTGGCAATCCGCTGCAGTGTGCTGGAATTTCTTATGGGAACCGCCTCCGCCGGCTTTGTGATGGAAAAATCCAGCTGGACCTCCGGGCTCTCATATCCCAGGTATCCGATAGCCTTTGCCCGCAGGGTAATTGTGGGATAGGACAGAACAATTCCATCAGAATAAGCCGGAGAATTCGGCCCGGGCTCTGACCCATCAATGGTGTAGCGGACCACCGCATTGTCATAGGTATTCGTCAGCTGCAGAAGCTGGTAGTCGTCATAGCTTCCAGAAGCCAGGCTGAAGGCGGGAGCCTCAATATTCATCTCCCTATACAGGGCGTTCAGATCCGCAGAGTCATTTGCCTCCATCAGCTCCTCTGTCCTCTGCTTGGCCTCATCCAGCCTCCCCTGCTGAATCATAAGCTCTACCATGCGGACCTGATTGTCCAGATCCTCGGGGGCAAGCTCGGCAATCCGGCTGCGTGCCTCCCATTCGCCGGTGCTGTCCGACTGCCTGTAATATGCGCCTGCCAGGCCATCCAGGGCCTCCCGGCTGTCCGGCTCCTCCTTCAAGACAGCCTCGCAGCAGACAATGGCCTTGTAGTATTCCCCATTGTCCATATAGAACTGCGCATCCTGCAGATATTCCTCTGCACCCTTAACTGGCCGTCCAGCGATTCTGCCGGCCATAAAAAATGAGCCGCCCACAGCAATTGCGAGCAGTCCCGCTGCCAGCATTCCTGCTGCCAGAAGCCTTATCCGATTCATACTAATTTCCTCCCAGCTCCTCGATTTGTTGAATCAGAACTAAAAATTCCGCGTTTTCATAAATATCCGGAAAATGAGGAAGAATTTCCTCCCGGATATAGTCCGCCGCCCTTTCCGGATCCTGATATTTTAAATAAACCTCCGCTGTCCGGATATATGCCTCCGGATTATCCGGCGCCATCTGGATGGCCTGTGAAAGGGCCTCTGCCGCTTTCTCTGCCGTGGACGCCTGATCTGCCGCTTCCATATAGGCATAGTAGGCTTCCATCTCCGCCTGACGGGATTGAAGGCTCACAAAATAAGCCAGTGCAGACAGGATAAGCACTCCGCTGGTCAGAGAAGCCGCCAAAATCCGCTTCCACTTGGCGCGGGAGCGGAGATCGCGGTCGATGGCATCCAGATTTTCCAAATCCGCAAGCAGGCGGGACGCATCCCTGTAGCGCTTATCCGGATTTGGCTGAAGGCATTTTTTAACAATATAATCCATCCCGTAGGA
>CALWMT010000240.1 GCA_944382045.1 uncultured Enterocloster sp.
GGAGCCGGCAGATGGATATTGTATACTATCCCACGGTAAATACGTACAACGGAAGCCGCAGCCTCCAGGTGGTGATCAAGGCGTGGAAGTTCCGATGAGAAATAGAAAAACCCGGAAGCTGGGGCGCCAGGCGGAGCACATCCGCCCGGGCCCGGACCTTCCGGGTTTTTGCGCGCTTTCTGCGCAGTTCCGATCACAGGGAAGCTTACTCAGCCTCAGTCTCCTCAGCGGCCTCGGTCTCCTCGGCGGACTCAGCGTCAGCAGCCTCGGTCTCCTCGGCGGACTCAGCGTCAGCAGCCTCGGTCTCCTCGGCGGACTCAGCGTCAGCGGCCTCGGTCTCCTCGGCAGACTCAGCGTCAGCGGCCTCGGTCTCCTCGGCGGACTCAGCGTCAGCAGCCTCGGTCTCCTCAGCAGACTCGGCATCAGCAGACTCAGTCTCCTCAGCGGCCTCCTCGCTGGTCTCCTCAGCCTCGGTCTCAGCTGCGGTGGTCTCCTCAGCAGTGGTCTCAACGGCTGCGGTGGAGGTCTCAGCGGTATCGTCAGATCCGCATGCGGTTACTCCAGCGGCTACCATAGCGGCAGCAAGGATAGCTGTCATGGTCTTTGCAAGTGATTTCTTCATAATAATCTCTCCTCTCCTTTGATGCCTCCAGGTGAGGCATCTGTCCTTGTCTGTGACACGTAAGATAATACGGAGAAATTGTGTCTAAAATGTGTCTAAATAATTAAAAATGTGGACAGATTCTGATGAAATTCTTAAGAAACGGATGACCTTGCATTTTCCTATGGGATACGGTATAATCAGCAGAAAAGGCAAAAAGGTAAAAAGGTATACCAAAGAAAGGATGGGCAGGGAAATGGTTAAAGAAGTGATGGATCTGTTGGCCGGCTATGACAATGAGGTGGGCCAGGCGGTGGAGGCGGAGTTTGCACGCCAGAGCCGGAATCTGGAGCTGATTGCTTCGGAGAATATTGTGTCAGAGCCGGTGATGCTGGCTATGGGCACAGTGCTTACAAATAAGTACGCGGAGGGGTATCCCGGAAAGCGCTACTACGGCGGCTGCCAGTGCGTGGACGTGGTGGAGACCCTGGCGATTGAGCGCGCCAAGAAGCTGTTCGGCTGTGATTATGCTAACGTACAGCCCCACTCCGGTGCACAGACCAATATGGCGGTGTTTATCGCCATGCTGCAGCCGGGTGATACGGTGCTGGGCATGAATTTAAACCACGGCGGCCATCTGACCCATGGAAGCCCTGTGAACTTCTCCGGCCTGAACTATCACATCGTACCCTATGGGGTGAACGACGAGGGATTTATCGACTATGACGAGCTGGAGCGCATTGCCAAGGAGGCAAAGCCGAAGCTTATCATCGCGGGAGCCAGCGCCTATGCCCGCACCATTGATTTTAAGCGGTTCCGCGAGATCGCGGACGAGGTGGGCGCTTACCTGATGGTTGATATGGCCCACATTGCCGGCCTGGTGGCGGCAGGCGAGCATCCCAGCCCCATTCCCTATGCCCACGTGGTGACCACCACCACCCACAAGACCCTGCGGGGGCCCAGAGGCGGCATGATTTTGGCGAACAAGGAGGCGGCAGAGCAGTTCAACTTCAACAAGGCTATTTTCCCGGGAACCCAGGGCGGCCCGCTGGAGCACGTGATTGCAGCCAAGGCCGTGTGCTTTGGGGAGGCTATGAAGCCGGAGTTTAAGGAGTACCAGCACCAGGTTGTGAAGAACGCCAAGGCGCTGGCGGACGCTCTGATGGAGCGGGGCTTTAAGCTTCTCACCGGCGGCACGGACAACCACCTGATGCTGGTTGACCTTCGGGATATGGACATCTCCGGCAAGGAGCTCCAGAACCGCTGCGACGAGGTGTACATCACCCTGAACAAGAACTCGGTCCCCAATGACCCCAGAAAGCCCTTTGTGACCTCCGGCGTGCGCATCGGAACTCCGGCCATCACCACCAGAGGCTTGAAGGAGGAGGATATGCCGAAGATTGCGGAGTGCATCTGGCTGGCCGCCACGGACTTTGAGGCAAAGGCGGATTACATCCGGGCAGAGGTGACGAAGCTTTGCGATAAGTATCCCATTTATAGATAGAGCGAAGCGGAGGCGCCCATCAGAGGCAGATCATGGCGGGGATAAGCTTTCAGACACGCGCTGACTCTGCAAGTGAAGGATTTCCCCTCCGAGCAGGGAGACATCCTCCTCGGAGTGGGTTGCTATGAGGAGGAGGCGTCCTTTAAGCCGGTCCAGAATATAGCGGATGGCCTGGCTGCGGGTGCCGCTGTCAAGCCCTGTGAAGGGCTCATCCATGAGAAGAAGCTCACAGGGCGTAAGGACAGCCCGGCAAAGGGCGGTGCGGCGCTTCATACCGCCGCTTAAGGTGAATACAGGACGGTCAAGGCTCTCTTCCGGAAGGAGGAGGGCCATTTCTTTTCGGATCTGTCCGGCAGAGAGGGCACACCCTGCGGCCATGCGCACATTTTCCAGGGGGGTGAAGGCCTCGCAGAGCCGATCCTCTTGAAAGACGGCCGAGATGCGGGGACGCTTGGACAGGGGATGGCCATTTTCCGTAAAGCGCAGGGAGCCGCCATCCGCCTGCTCCAGCCCCATGAGGATGCGAAAGAGGGTGGTCTTGCCGGAGCCGGAGGGACTCATCAGGCAGCAGGGCCTGGCGGAGGTAAAATGCAGATCCAGATGGCTCAGAACCGTAAGAGCACCATAGGATTTGCAGAGATCCTGAATGATAATTTCCATGGCTTTCGCACACTCCTTTCAGTTAGTGGCGGATGCGGCCCAGCAGCCAGAGAAACAGGCTCTCAAACAGGGAGCTGACCACAATAATCACAAAGGTCCAGGCGAAGAGGCCCCCTGTGTCCAGGTAGAGCTTGGCGTAGTAGAGCTGCTCGCCGATGGACGCATCGGGGATGCCGATGACCTCCGCAGCGATACCCGATTTCCAGCTCATGCCCAGAGCGGTTCGGCAGCCGCTTATGAGATAGGGGAGCATAGCGGGAATGTAGATAAAGCGCAGGCGTTTGAAAAGAGGAATGGAAAATACCTGGGCCATCTCTAAGAGCCTTGGATCCGTGCTTTTAAGGCCCGCCAGGGTGCTGGAATAGATCATGGGGACTACAACCAGGAAGGCGATGAAAACCGAGAGGTTCTCCGAGCCAATCCATATAAGGGCCAGGATCACGAAGGAGGCCACGGGGACGGATTTGACGGCCAGCAGAAGGGGTTCCAAAAATTCCCGAACCAGGGGGATTATATAAGCCAGGCCTCCCGCCCCGATGCCCACGGCAAAGGCAGCGGCAAAGCCCAGGCTGATGCGGCCGAAGGAGTGGAGGACGGTCAGCCGGAAATCTGTCTGTCCTGCAAGGGAAAGGAGGGACTGCATCATCTCCGCGGGGCCCACCAGGATCACCGGGTTGGAGACAGCAAGGCTGACTGCCTGCCACACAAGAAGCCAGAAAAGCCATATGAGACATTTTCTTGGAGTTTTCATGCGCTCTCCTTTCTGCAAAATAGGGCATCCACAAAATAGGGCGCGGCTCCTAAAAAGCCGCGCCCCTCTTAAGCGGATGGTCAGGGAATGTAGTAGAAATCTTCTCCCGGCAGGTTTCCGCCTACGGACTGGGCATCCTGGTTAAACAGGACCTCCAGGTAGCCCTCCAGGGCCTTCTTCATCTCGTCCCCTGTCAGGCAGACAATGTTGCAGTAGGGAAGGGCCTTCTGGGCAATAGCCGCCTTCTCCACGATGCCCTGGGCGGCAACCAGCTCTGCGGCGTCTGCAGGATTCTCCTGCGTATAGGCTGCGGATGCCTGGTGATCCTCCAAAAACAGCGCTACCGCGTCCCCGTTTTCCGCCAGATATTCGCTGCGGACAATGGTGACGCCGGTTACCATCATGCTTCCGGTGTCCCCGTTTAAGATGTTCCACTGCTCGGTCAGGTCCAGAACGGTTTTCAAGCTCTCATTCTGGATGCAGGCTGCGGTGGCAAAGGGCTGGGGAAGCACGCCGATGGCGGTGGGATCCTCCTTCAGCACAGAGGCAACCTCTGCAGCCTCTGACTTGTACTCCATGGTTACATCAGAGGCGGAAAGCCCGTTCTCTGCCAGGAGGTAATTCATCACGAATTCCGGGGTGGTGCCCTTTCCTGTCATATAGACGGTCTTTCC
>CALWMT010000241.1 GCA_944382045.1 uncultured Enterocloster sp.
TGGCCAAAGCTCCATTTGGAGTCCTCCGGGAGCGAAAAGCGCATGATTTGCCCCTGGAAAATAATGCGAAGTTCTGATTTTTTCCCGTTGCGCTTCATATACCGGGTCACCACATCGCCGTAGACAAAGGGAATGGAGCAAAACATCCCGGCAAGCTGGTCCTCGCTTTTAAAATATTTGGCTTCCCCGCTGTTTACCACAAGGCTGTCGCGGATTTCATTGTAGCCAAAGCTGCCCGAGGGGGAGTAGGCCAGTTTTTCGAATCCGTCCAGCTCCCCCACGGTCTGAAGCACATAGGTGCGCTTGAATGCCTGATTAAAGGTTTCGTAGGTTCTTCGCACCAGCAGAGGGTAGAGAAGGAAATAAATCCCCCCTGCCAAAAGGGCAGGCAGACAGATAATCCCGACCAGCATTTCCGCAGGGCTTTCCTTCAAATAGGCCATCCCGGACGGCGTGGTCAGCAGGAGGAAAAATACGGGTGAAACAATGGCTAAAAATACCGCCGCCGAGAAGAAAATCGTCCAGAAATACACGCGGCGGGCCTTTTTCTGCAGGACTTCCAAAGACTTCTCATTCATAGCTTCGCGCCTCAGTCAAAATTTGCTTCAAAATTTCGTTTATTCTCGTCCGCCTCGTAGAAGCCTGCCGCTTCCATATGGCACAGCGATGCGACAATGGCCCACGGAATGGTCCGGATAGTCTGGTTATAGAGGGAGACGTTGGCATTGTACAGCCGCCTGGCCGCCTGCAGATGCTCCTCCGCCTGGAAAGCGCCCCGCTGGTACTGATCCAGGGATATCCAGGAATTGAGCAGGGGATACTGCTCATACAGGGCGTCGATGCCGGCGGTCACGCTGTTTAAGTCCCGGTGCAGGGAAGCCAGGGCCTCGATTTTCTGGCTGACAGCGGCGGTTCTGCTGCGGTCTGCCCGGCGCAGCCCGCTCTGGGCCATCTGGCTGCGGGCCTGGCCGCTGCTTTGACCGGAGGCTTGGCCGCTGCTTTGACTGGAGGCCTGGCTGCGGCTTTGGCTGCGGGCTTCCCAGCGGCTCCGGAAGCTGTTTCCTCTGCCGCGCTCCGCCTCCAGCTGGCCGCGGATTTTTTCCATGCTCTGGCTCTGACGTTCAATTTCCTGGTCAATGCTGCGCACGGTTTCCGCTGAGACCTCTGCCTGCTGCTTTAGCCGCTGGGCCTCCGCCTCCGTGCCGCTGCGCAGGGCCGTCACCCCGGTAAGGGTTTCGTACTCATGGGTGAGATATTTTTTTACCGCCGCCAAGAGCTCATTCAGCAAATCCCATCTCTTTTCCAGGGCCACGTCGATGCCGGAGGCGGCCTCATCCACCTTTACGGAAAGCCTCTGCAGGCGGTTGTAGGCCAGGACAAAGCCGATGATTACCGCCAAAATCAGGCAGGCTCCGGCCGCACCCACAAGGAAAAAAGTATTCATGCTCCATTCCTCCGTTTTCTTTGGATAAACTACTGAAAAAAGTATAGCACAGAGGCGGAAATTTGTCTATTCCTTACTATCTCCTGCCAGATATCTCTCCAGAGTCCGGCGCACAGCGCCCGGCCCGGCAAGCTCCTCTCTGAGCATCGCCTCAATCCGCTCCCCGATTCCCGCCTCGTAGAGATTAACGCGGAAAATGTGCGCGTCCGAGAGAATGCTCTCCGCCTTATCCCCCAGACTCTCCGGATCCCCAAGGGTCACTCCGGAGAGCGTTTCGCACAGCTTGGCGAGCATAGGATCCGGGGCCAGCTCCATGGGACGGCCCTCATCGTCCACGCCCAGAAGATAGCGCAGCCACCCCGCGATGGCTAAGGGAATGCCCAGCAGCGCCCCCGCGTTTCCATCCCGCTTTATATAGGCCTTGATGGTTTCCCCAAAGCGGATTCCCACAATCTGGGACATATCCACGGACAGCCGCTGGGTGGTGTCGCCCAGGTAGGGATTCGGGAACCGATCATTGATTATCTCGTCGAGAAATGCCTTCGGCGAGAAGATCCCCGGATCCGGGGCCATGGGCAGTCCCTCCCCGTATCCCACCAGGCGGGCCAGGGCCAGCATCTGGGGATCCCGCATCTCGTCGGAGAACAGCTCATAGCCCAAAAGGCAGCCGTAGGGCCCTAAGGCGCTGTGGATGGGATTTAAGCAGGCCGTCACCTTCATCCGCTCCGACCGGTTCACTGTCTCCCGGTCCGCCATATACACGCCGGCCTTCTCAAAAGGCGGCCTACCATTGGGGAAATGGTCCTCCACCACCAGATACTGGGGGCCCTCCCCATTGGCGAAGGGGGCAATGTAGGTCTTTTTCGAGGTAATCACCGGCTCCATGCCCTCGATGCCGAGAGCCGCAAGGTCCGCCGCGACAGCCTCGCTGGGCCGGGGCGTAATCTTGTCAATCATGGTCCAGGGAAAGGCCACCCGGTTCTCGTCGCTGATGTAGGCCAGGAAGCCCTCGTCCACGTACCCGCGCTTTCTCCACTCCTCTCCCACGGTGAGGACGGAATTTCTCAAGTTCTCCCCATTCTTCGAGCAGTTGTCCATGGACACCAGGGCCAGCGGCGCCCCGCCGGCCTGGTACCGGGCAAGCAGCATGGCGGCGACAACGGCCATGGCGCTTTTCGCGCGCTCCGGCCCATTTTCCAAATCCGCCCTTACAAAATCAAAATAGCTGCCGTCCCCCTTATACAGGGCGTATCCCTTTTCCGTGATGGTGAAGGACACCAGCTGGAGGCTCGCCTGACGGAATATCTCTTTTGTGCGCTCCCACTGGCCTGCGTCAGCGGCGGACGCAGGCCTGTCTGCGCCCGGGGCGGCCCCTGGGGCCCTGTCTGCCTCCGGGGAGGCCCCGGGGGTGCGGCCTGCATCCAGGGCTGCCGCATCAGGGGCCTGGGCCTTCACCGCCTCGGTGAGAGCGCCCAGAACGCGGCAGTCCCTGGTTCCGTCATTTTTCAGAATCACGCTTAAGGTCAGGTTGTCGCAGGGACGGTAGATTTTGTCCACCAGGTCAAAGTCAAAGGTCTCCACACAGGTGATTCCCTTATCCATAAATCCTCCGGACACCAGGCGGTCCGCGATGCCGCCCATGAAAATCCGGAAAATATTTCCAATGCCCATATGTACCCAGACGGGAGCCTTTTTCGTCCGCTCCGCCAGGGCAGCCACATCGTAAGCAGGCAGGGAAATCCCCGCCCGCTCCCAGGTCTCACGATTTTTCAGGCTTTCTAATGTCAGCTTCATTCCATACTCCTCCTAGAATGGCTTTTTAAGCGGAATCGTCTCCGCCAGCTTTAGCCCATAGTCTTTTACCAATTTCTCCGCACGGCAAAGCGCCTCGGGATTTACCACCTTATCCGGCTGGTGGGCGTCCGCGCCGAACACCACGGTATTCCCCACCTCGCCGGCAATCTTCCAGAATCTGGGGTCCGGATAATTTCTCCCATCCCAGATGCCCAGGAAATTAATCTCCAGGGGAACGGAAAGCTCCTTCGCCTTCTGGCAGAGCCGGCCCATGGATTCCTCGTAAAGCTTCTCATCCCCGGTGAAATGAATCAAATCCGGGTGGGCAAAGTAGGTGAACCGCCCGGTTTTAAGGGCCTCCATGGACTGGGCGCAGTACCGCAGAAGATGCTTAGGATCGTCCGTGGCCGCCCCGCAGTAGGGCTCGCCTATCTCGTCCCCCAGGTAGTGCTGGCCCAGCAGGAAATATTCGATGGGGTAAGGCTGAAGGAGCGTGAGAAGCTCCCCAAAAAGCCCTGGATAATACTCCACCTCCAGGCCCAGATGAATCTCGATATCCTTCCGGTACTCCTCCCGAAGCGCCAGAACCGTGTCCACGTAGTCCTCCAGCTGGTCCGGCCGCATCTTCACATTGCTCACATAGCCGCCGGGATAGGGCATGGGGGTGTGGTCGGAGAAGCCGAGAATTTTATAGCCGCCTTTGATGGCATTTTCTACATATTCGCGCTCGGTGCCTGCGGCGTGCAGGCAGCGCCAGGTGTGGGTGTGATAATTTGCAATCATATTTCAATCCTTAATCCGTCGTAAGCCGGGGTAATCGGTGTGCCGCGAAGAAGCTCTTCAAGCTCGCTGTGGGGCGGCGTCCGGTGGGGGCTCATGTGAGTCCAGTAGACCCGCGGCTCTCCCTTCCACACGCCCGCCTTCTCAAAGAAGCCCACGGCCTCCATGG
>CALWMT010000242.1 GCA_944382045.1 uncultured Enterocloster sp.
TTTGATTTTCCGGCTCTGCCTTTGCCCGGAATTGATAGAGCTCCTCATAGTGGTGCAGCTCCGCCTCGTCCTGGGGCGGAGTGGGGATCAGGCCGGTGCAGTCCGTGGCGGAGCAGGCCTGGATATCTACGTCCCAGGGGTCATTTTTGACGTTCGGTGACGTCTTTTTTGTTTTCTTTGTCTCGTTCGTCTGTTTTATGTGTTCCATAGATAGCTGCATTCCCTCCATTCTGCCGCTTTTGGGCGGCTGTCTATAGTGTGTGCTGCCTGCGGGTGCATTATGCTGGAAAGGGATTGCAAATCATCTAAAAACGCTGTCTCAGCCTTTGCGCTCGATAAGTTTTTTCATGCCCTCATTTCCCAGAGATGTACAAAAATTCAAAAACTGCCGGAAATATTGATCCGGAACCTTGTCCTTGTGATAGGCCAGGTCGAAGCGCCGGTGAAAGGGCGTATCGGACAGATAGATCTGTCCGAGGATCCCCGCGTCCAATTCCTCCTGGACCAGAAAACGGGAGATGACGGAGATTCCGACCCTGTGCAGGACCGCCTGCTTGACGGCGTCGGAGCCGCTTACGATCCAGCCGCGGCGCAGGGGAACACCCCTCTGGGCGAAGGCCTGTTCCGTAAGCAGGCTGGTGCCGCTGCCCTTTTCCCGGGTGACCATGACTTCCCGGGAAAGCGCTGCCAGGTCCACGGTTTTTCCCGCAAGGGGATGACCGCTCCAGCAGATGACGATGAGCTCGTCCTCCAGAAGAGGAACGTATTCCAGATGGGAGGAGTGGGCAGCCTGCTGGATCAGGGCGATGTCCATCTTGGCGGTGAGGAGCTTTTTCTCCAGGGTTTTCGTGTTGGCCATCTCCACGGAAATGCGGCCCTCCGGGAAGCTCTGGCGGTAGGCGGCCAGCAGGGGATGGATGAGGCAGTTTCCCAGGGTGGTGCTGACGCCCAGGCGCAGCTTGGTCTCGTAGGCGCTGTCGCTCATGCGCCGGTCCAGCTGCTCGATGGTTTTCAATACCTGGTGGGAGAGAAAGAGAAGGTCTCTCCCGGCGTCCGTGAGATAGAGAGAATGGTTGAGGCGCTCAAAGAGGGTAACCTGATACTCCTTTTCCAGGGCGGCCACGGCCTGGCTCACCGAGGACTGGGAGATGAGCAGAGCTTGGGCAGCCTTGCTCATATTCATGGAGCGGCACACCTCACAGAAAATTTCCAGATTTCGGATGGTCATGGGCTCTCCTTTCGATGGTTTGCTATAAGTATTTACTTATTATATTAACATTATATTCATATTTTTCAATAGTTAAATTCCGTGCTACAATGCATACAGCAGCAGAGAAAAGGAGATATGCACATGGATAAAATGATGATTCTCGTGATAGACGGCTGTGCGCCGGAATATCTGACAGAGGAGACCGCCCCGGATGTGTACGCACTGGCCCGGGATCTGGGATTCGTGAAGACGGTTAAGAGCGCGATCCCCTCGGTGACCAATGTAAATCACGCCTGCATCCTGTCCGGCCGCTTCCCGGAGGACACCAAGGTGGTGGGAAATTATTACTATGACCCGATGACGAGGGAGGAGGGATTTATCGAGGAGCGGGGCTTCATGAAGGCGGAGACCATTCTCCAGGCCTATAAGAAGGCGGGAAAGAAGACTGCCCTCCTGACAGTGAAGGGAAAGGTTCTGGGGGTGTACGGCGAGGGCGCGGACATCGGCATCAGCGTACAGACGCCGGAGGCCGGACTTCTGGAGCGCCTGGGGCTCTCGGCGCCCCCGGAGGTACAGTCCCCGGAGAGCACCCGCTGGATTTATGAGGCGGCCCTGGCCTGTGTGAGGGAGGAGGATCCGGATCTCCTCTACTGCACCACCAATGATTTTGTGTTCCACCACCATGGGCCGGGGACTCCGGAGGCCGCGGAGCAGATCCGCTGGATGAATGAATACGTCCGCCGGATCCACGAGGCGGACCCGGAGCGGCGCATCTATATCACAGCGGACCACGGGATGAACCAGAAGCACCGCCTGATTAATTTTCAGGCCATGGCGGACAGACGGGGGCTTCGCCTCTACTGCCTGCCGCCCTTAAAGGATCGGTACATTGAGAACCACATTTATCAGGAGGGAGGCATCCTCTATGTGTTTCTGGAAAATGAGTCGCAGAGGGAGGGATTTTTGGCCCTTGCCCAGAGCACGCCGGAGGTTGAGCGGGTGCTTGCCAGCTCTCAGGCGGCTGCAGAGTTTCATCTCCCAGCGGACCGCATCGGGGACTATGTGATGCTTGCGGCGGTGGACTGCGCCTTCGGGGAGGTAGAGGGAGAGCGGCTGGTGACGGACGCGGTGCGGACCCACGGCTCTCTTTACGAGCAGGAGATTCCCCTGTGGGCGATCCACCCGGAGGAGTCGGAGGAGAAGTATGAATATAGCAAGGATGTTGCGGCAATCGCGATGAGGAGGAAAGGAAAATGATAAGAAAATTTGCAGGGAAGAAGCTGGCGGCTGTAATAGTGTGCGCAGGTCTGGCGGTGTCTGCCGCGGGCTGCGCGAAGGAGGCCGGCCTGGAGGGAAATATCCAGCTGGTGGGAAGCACGTCCATGGAGCAGATGTGCATCGGCCTGTCGGAGGCCTATATGGAGAAGGAGCCGGAGGTGACGGTTTCCGCTGAGTATGTGGGATCTACGGCGGGAATGGAGGCGCTCCTTGGCGGCAGCGCGGACATCGGCACCTCATCCCGGAATCTGACCCAGGAGGAGAAGGACGCGGGGGCTGTGGAGAATATCGTGGCAAAGGATGGCATCGCTGTGATTATTAATCCGGCGGTCACAGGGGTAACGGCTCTGACATCGGAGCAGATTGCTGCGATCTATACAGGAAAGATCACCAACTGGAGCGAGGTGGGAGGCCCGGATATGCCCATCATCACCATCGGCCACGAGGCGGGCTCCGGCACCCGGGATCCCTTTGAGGAGATACTTGGGATTGTGGACCAGTGCCATTACGCCAATGAGCTCAGCGGCTCCGGCGCCGTGATTGTCCGTGTGGCAGAGACAGAAGGGGCTGTCGGCTACTGTTCCCTGGCCCTGGTGGACGACAGCGTGGTGGGGGTCTCCGTGGACGGCGTGGAGCCTACCCAGGAGAATGTGCAGAACGGCTCCTACGGCCTGAATAAGACCATGGTAATGGCAACTATGGGCCCAATCGAGGAGCAGAGTGAGCTGATTCAGAATTTCTTCGATTTTGTGTATTCCGAGGAGGGGGAGGCACAGATTGAGGCGGCGAATCTGATTCCGATTCCCAGGGCGGAGGGTTAGGCTGCCTGCGGAAATATTCCAGAGATGGCGCTTAAGGAGGCTTTGCCCTGCATAAAAAGACCAACCGGAGGAGAAGAACCTCTGGCTGGTCTTTTTTTAGGGTGTGCTTGGCAGACGCGTATCCTTTTGGACAGATATTATCTTACCGCATCCTGCTTCTGGCGCATCAGTGCCGCCTCCACAAACCCCTTAAAGAGGGGATGGGGCCTGTTGGGCCGTGACTTGAATTCTGGATGGGCCTGGGTGGCCACGAACCAGGGATGGCTGGGAAGCTCGATCATCTCCACAATCCGCCTGTCCGGAGAGAGGCCGGAAAGGGCCATGCCGTGATCCGTCAGGGCTTTCCGGTAGTCGTTGTTTACCTCATAGCGGTGCCTGTGGCGCTCGTGGATGGTCTCCTGTCCGTAGAGGGCGCAGGCCCTGGAGGCCTTGTCCAGCACACAGGGGTAGGAGCCCAGCCGCAGGGTGCCGCCTATGTCCTCCACTCCGTCCTGCTCCGGCATCAGATGGATCACAGGATGGGTGGTGGCGGGATCCAGCTCCGCGCTGTGGGCGTCGGACCAGCCGATCACATCCCGGGCAAATTCCACGATGGCAAGCTGCATGCCAAGGCACAGGCCGAGAAATGGAATCCCATTTTCCCGGGCATACTGGATGGCGCAAATCTTGCCGTCAATTCCCCGGCTTCCGAAGCCGCCGGGAACCAGGATGCCTGACACGTCCCCCAGGATTTCGCCGGCATTTTCAGGGGTGACCGTCTCGGAATCCACCCATTTGATGCGGACCTGGGCGCGGTTTGCCACGCCCGCGTGCTTTAAGGCCTCCACCACGGAGATGTAGGCGTCGTGGAGCTGGATGTACTTGCCCACCAGGGC
>CALWMT010000243.1 GCA_944382045.1 uncultured Enterocloster sp.
GGGTGTGCTCACGGTTCGGCTTTTTAAAATCCGCGGCCATCTTGGCCAAAAGCCGGCTGCTGGAAACGCCGATATTCACCGTAAAGCCCAGCTCCCGCTCTACCTGCTCCCGCAGCTTCTCTGCCGTCCCTGCCGGATCCTCCGTACAGCCGGTCATGTCCATAAAGGCCTCGTCGATGGAAAACTGCTCGATCTGGTCCGTGTACTCCGACAAAATGCGAAGCAGCGCCCGGGAGGAGCGGTTGTACAGCTCATAGTTAGGCGGCACCAGCACCAGGCCCGGACACTTCCGCTTGGCGTCCGCCACTGGCTCTCCGGTCCGCACCTTATACCGCTTGGCGGGGATGGACTTGGCCAGGATAATCCCGTGGCGCTTCTCCTGGTCCCCGCCCACTGCGGAGGGAATCTCCCGCAGATCCAGCCGTCCGCCCAGGTGATGGAGCCGGTACACCGCTTCCCAGGACAAAAAGGCAGAATTCACATCTACATGATAAATCACCCGCTTCAACCGCACCGCCTCCTGTCTGCAGGCGCTTCAAAACTCTATCGTTCCTTCTGCCTTTATTATAATCAGAACATATGTTCGATGTCAATAGTATTCGCCGGATTTCCTAAATCTGCCAGCCAGCAGCAGGTATTCCATTATATTGCTGAAAAAATTATTGCGGCGCTGACTAACGCCAGCGCCGCAGATGAAAGTTCAAAGATGGAAATTCAAGCAAGTACAGCGCTACAGCACCAGCAGCAACGCCATTTTATACGGTCCGTCCGCCTTTACGCTGTGAAGGCCATTTTTCTCGAAGCGGAAGCTCTCTCCGGCGGAAAGCCTGTACTCCTTTCCTTCATATTCCACAACAGCGCGGCCCTCCAGGGCTGTGATAAGCGCAGTACCGGGCGCCCTGTGGGGCTCCAGGCCGGTACCCTCATCGAAGGCCATCAGGAAGAATTTCATTTTTTCATTGCTTACAATATCCAGATTTACAATACTGTCCTTTTCATAAGAAATAAGTTCTTTGAGATTAAGCACCTCTCCTGCCTTTACATTTTCGTTCATATTCGACTCCTTTTTTGTTATTATTTCCGTATATATTAACCCGTTTTGGGTTTCGGATCCGCAAAGCGTCCCTCCGGGAACGATAAGCATCTCACCGGCTGACAGCTCCGCCCTTCTCCGTTTTTCTCCAAGCCAGAAGGTACCCTTCCCCCGGCATCCCAGATATATAGAGGGGCTGTCATAGCTTTCCTGGCTTATAGAGGTATGGGCACCCATGGAAAAATAGGTCACTGCCCCCTCCTTTCCCATATCCGCATTTCTGGAAATAGTATATCCATCCCTCATGGGAAGAAGCGTATCGATACGAAATTTCCCCTTGTCTGTCAATTTTGTTCATCCCTTTCCGAATATTTCCTGCTGCATTCCGCCTGCTTCTCACCGGATCGAGACAGGTATGATGCTCCTGACCGTCCGGCCTTTGTATGGAAGCTCATTCACCAGCACATCCACATCAAATGCCCCGGCGATTTTATCCGCTGTCAGGACCTCCCTTGTTTTTCCAAAATAAAAATCTGAGCTCCTGTTCATCATCAGCGCCTCATCCGCTATCGACATTGCATTGGTAGGATAATGGGTATTCATTACAGCGCTTATTCCTTCCTCATGGGAAAGCTTTTCAATCATATCGAGCACCAATATCTGATTATGAAAATCCAGCCCTGTCTCCGGCTCATCGAGGACGATAAGCTCCGGTTCGTTTATCAGCGCCCTGGCAATCAGGACCATCTGGAGTTCTCCTCCGCTCATTCGATTGCAGTCTTTCTGCGCAAGATAGGTGATTCCGGTTTTTTCCATCATGGCCTCCGCCATATCAATCTCCTTTTTCCCCGGCTGCTGAAATAGTCCCATATGAGAGCTGCGGCCCAGCATGACCATCTCAAGGCCTGTATAGGAAAATGCAAATCCGTGGGACTGCGGTATATAGGATATCCTGCTCCAGATCTCTTTCGGCTTCAAATCCTTTATATTCCTTCCATCCAGCAGTGTGCGGCCTTTTGTCCACGGAAGAAGGCCGATCATGCATTTTAGCAGCGTGGTCTTTCCGATGCCGTTCGGCCCAAGTATGGCAAGTATTTTTCCCGGGCCAAGGCGCATGTCAATATTTTTAAGTATCTGCTCTCCTCCAGGATAGCCGAAGCAGCCCTTTTCTACCTCAATCATCTCAAATCACCTCTTGTTTTCTTGAGCAGCGATATGAATACAGGGGCTCCAATGATAGCGGTAAGGATCGATATCGGCAGCTCAATAACGCTTATCGTCCGGGAGAGCGTGTCGATGGCCACCATAAAGCTGGCCCCGAGACTTAAAGAAACAGGAATTACATACCGGTTGTTGCTCCCCACAAGCATCCGGGCGCAGTGGGGAATTAAAAGGCCGATCCACCCCACCTGCCCGCACATCGATACGGAGGAGGCCGTTATGACCGTAGCCGCCAGTATAAACAGCATGCGGGTCTTTTTCAGATCGATGCCGCTTGCCTTCGCTTCATCTTCGCTCAGGGAAAGCACGTTGAGCCTCCACCTTAAAAGGAATACGATAACCACACCTATGATGATGAGGGGAGAACCCACGAATATTTCCCGAAAACCCGCACCTGTGAAGCTGCCCATAAGCCAGTAGGTAATCTCCGGCAGCTTCTCCTGCGGATCCGCTGTGTACTTCAGCAGGGAGCCCAGGGCATTGAAAAGTGAGGACGCAATAACACCCGCCAGCACGAGATATACAATCGAGCCTGACTCATTTCTTCCGGCAATACGGAGCGTAAACCACACAGAGCAGAGCCCAAAGGCCAGCGCGATCAGCTGCGTTTCCAATATCCCGCAGGATAATATAATCGCGAGTATTGCTCCCACACAGGTTCCGCTGGAGACTCCCAGTATATCGGGAGTTGCCAGCGGATTGGAAAACAATGACTGAAAGGAGTCTCCCGCACAGGTCAGTCCCGCTCCCACTATGATGGCCATCAGTATTCTTGGGAGCCTCAGGTTTACTATAATGGAATAATTCCTGGAGGATCCCTCTCCCTCAAACAGCATGTCCCCCAGAGCTGCAAGTACATCTGCTGCCGGCACATTCATCCTGCCAAGGCAAAGGCATATGACAGAGGTAAACACCGGGAGCAGCAGCATCAGGATGATTGCCGTTTTTGTAAATTTACCGTTTTTTATCCAGATAGTATTTCTCATCAGTAACTCAGCATCTCCGCAAGCTCTTCATCTGTTACATCATAGCCGTACCACTGCTTATAATAGTCTCTGATGGTATCCTCCAGAGGGTAGTCCGCAAATTCTTCGGGGTATGTTCTGCAGGCAAGCCAGGCCAATACCAGCGGTGCATCCGGGTTCGGCGTAAACCAATTCCACATGCCAAGTGTGGTTCCGTATACTCTTTTGTCCTTTACCGCTTTTATGGAGGAAAAATCCGCCCCCTCAACCGTATTATTAAGCACATCCCCGGAACGTATGGATATGAGTCCCGGGCCGTCCACGAAGAGGATCTCAGGATCCCAGGAGTAAATCTGCTCCATGCTCACCTGGCTGAAGCCCGATGCTTCTGCGGCGGGATCCTCCACGCCGAGATGCCTTAGCCAATAGGTTCCAAAGGTGCCGTCCCCCGATACCTGGGGCACGCCGTCATTGTATTTCCAAAGAATCAATGCTGAAGGCCTGTCCTCTTCCGGTATCCCTGCGATCCGGGATTCCACATCGGCCACAATCGCATCCCCGGCTTCCAAAAATGTATCCATCTTATTTTCTTCCCCGAATACATCCTCCAGAAGGCTGAGCCATTCCCCGTACCGGCTGAGCGGATCTGCTTCTGTGTCCTCATCGCCCACAGTAGCGAAACCCACACAGGGGATTCCGCTTGCTTTAAGTATCTCCGCATGCTGTGCATTTCCGGAATTATAGAGAATGACATCCGGATCCAGCTTCATAATCTCTTCAATATTCAGATCGCTCTGCGCGTAAACAGTGTCCGAAGATTCCATCAGCTCCGGCGCAATGTTTTTAAGAACCGTCTCGGAAATGGTCTGCTTAAAGGAGCCGCAGTAACCTACAATATAGGGCGCTTCTCCGCCAAAATAGGCCATATAGGTCGAGAGTATCGGAATTTGGTCAATAACAACC
>CALWMT010000244.1 GCA_944382045.1 uncultured Enterocloster sp.
ACATTGGCCAGGGTCTGGGCCTCAATGCCCTGGGAGGCGTCCACCACCAGGATGGCGCCGTCGCAGGCCGCCAGGCTCCGGGAAACCTCATAGTTAAAGTCCACATGTCCGGGCGTATCAATCAGGTTAAAAATATATTCGTTTCCATCCTTGGCCTTGTATACGGTGCGGACCGCCTGGGACTTGATGGTGATGCCCCGCTCCCGCTCCAGATCCATGTTGTCCAGGACCTGCTCCTGCATCTCCCGGCTGGTGAGAAGCCCGGTCTGCTCAATAATCCGGTCCGCCAGGGTGGACTTGCCGTGATCGATGTGGGCGATAATACAAAAATTCCGTATCCTGCTCTGGTCAATAGCTGCCATTTTTTATCCTCATTTCTGTCCGGAATGCCGCCGGACCCTTTCATGCCGCATAAAACGCGCCCAGCCCGAAAGCGTTTTTTGGCATCGCATGGGCGGGCGCCGTTAGGTGGATTATACTATTATTTGCGGCGGCTTGTCAACTGCCTTGGCCTCCCCTAAGCACCATATCCAGAAGCTCCGCCAATGGCTCCATGGCATTCACTGCCTCCGCAAAGGTATTGGTCTGGGCTCCCACCTCGATGAGGCTGGACCGGGGCCGCAGGTGCATGTTGTAGCGCAGGCCCTTCAGGTAGATTTTCCGGGTATAGCCTGGAAAATAGGCCGCTGCCCCCAGCTGCATCTGCAGGCTGAAGGCCAGGTTCTCCCTGCGGTAGGGGTTGGGCAGGTACTCGATAGCTCCCTCCGGGGTCTGACTCAGCCCGTTGAAGAACATGATCTGGGCCGTAGGCCGGCCGTCCACCTCCGTCATCAGATGCACATCCTCCCCCACCCCATCCCGGTGGACATCCAGCACCACCTGGATGGACGGGTATTTCTGCAGAATGCCTGCCACCCCTTCCAGGGCGTAGTTGTAGGCCTTGCTCCGGTCCAGCTTCCCGTCCCGCAGGTCATAGACCGAGGTGTCATGGTACACCGAGTATCCCCTCTCCGTGAGAAGGCGGGCCAGCTCCTCCCCCACAGCCACCACGGTTTCCCCCGGCCCGGAATCCGCGAAGGCCTCCTGGGAGTGGGTATGGTAAATGAGAATCTGCGGCTCCCCGGCGCCGGCGTCCAGAGACAAGTCCACATCCAGCAGGGCTTTGGCGTCCATCAGCTCCCGATCCGCCGTGGTGGAGGTGTGCACATTATAAAAATTCTTCATCAGGAAATCATAATCCATCAGCTGCTCCAGCACATATGTACGCCCGGAAATGGGCCGGTTCAGGCTTCCCGCAAGGGTCTGGGACGCGGCGAAGCTTCCGCTCTGCCCTGCCACGCTCTGCCCTGCGGCGCCAGCCGCCCCGCCCTGGCCTCCGTTTCCTGTTGTTCCCCGGAAGTCTTGGGCCAGCGCCCCATTTTCCTCTGTGTCCGCTCCCGTCTCCTCCCCGCCGTACCAGGCCAGATAGGCGTGCTCCTCATAAAACCGCTGCACGGCCTGGTAATTCCGGTAGGAGGGATCTGGATCCTTCCACCTTTCCCAGCCCCTGCGGTCCGCCTCCCGCCCCGCTTTTTCCATAAAAAAATATCCCTGCTGATTCCACAGGCTCTCCGCTATCCAGGTCCCGCCGGCCCTAAAAGCCCTCCCTAAGATTTCCCCAGGACCTCCGTCCCCCAGTTTCGCTATTTCCTCCCCGCCTCCACGGTATTCCCGGCCTGCGCCATGCTCCCGGCCCGCGCTGTCCTCCCGCCCCGCCATCCCCAGGACGCCCAGGACAATCCCGGCGGACATAAGGACGGCGGCAGCCCGGACCAGCCCTCCTCTTCGCCTTATGCCCGCTGCTCTCATATCCTGTTCTCCGCATGCTTCACTGCTTCATACCTATAGTATGCGGAAAAACCTATAAACTTTCACCTTCGTCCAGGCCAAATACCGCCTGGTGGATCCCCTCCGATATGGTGAAGCTCAGCTGCTTCACTGACTGGTCAATGTCGGGAGGCGTCACATAGAGAGGGCCGAATTCCGGCTCCAAAAGCTCCCGGATCAGCTGGTACTGGTCCTCCGGCCTCATATCTTCTATCCAATCCCCAGTCCTTTTCTCCGGAGCGCTTCTCTGCAGAACCCCTATCAGGGCGGAAAGAGTATCCTGGACAATGGCTGCCGCCCCCACCACCGTGGGCACGCCGATGGCAAGCACCGGGATGCCCAGGCTCTCCCGGGTCAGGCTGTGCCTGTGGTTTCCCACGCCGGACCCCGGCTGGATTCCCGTGTCTGTGAGCTGGATGGTAGTCCCCAGCCTGCGCACGCTCCTGGCAGCCAGGGCGTCGATGGCAATGACCAGATCCGGCTGTGTCTGCCGGACAATCCCCTTGAGAATCTCAGCCGTCTCCATTCCGGTCTGAGCCATGACGCCGGGGACAATGCCGCTGAGCTGCGGCTTCTTCCCCCGTCTGGCTTCCTGTCCAGGCCAGAAGTCCTCCTCCCGGCTGCTCCCGTCCGTCTCCCTTTTCTCCAAATGCCGGGTCATCCGAAGGTTTCCAAGGACTCTGGGCCCCAGGGAGTCCGGGGTTACCTGGCTGTTCCCCAGTCCCACGGCCAGGACGGACAGGGGCCGCCTCCCCTCCGCTCCCTCCCTGCGCAGCATGTCCCGCATCAGCCTGGACAGCTCTCCCGCAAGCTCCCGTGAGATCCGGCTGTGGTATTCCTCGTCCTTTTGGGAGAGCTGGTCCGCCTCCAGCGTCAGATAGGTTCCCACCGGCTTTCCCATAGCCCTGGCCCCCTGCTCATTTATTATTTTTACCTCCGTAAACCTTGCCTGGCTCCTGTCCCGCTCCCATTCCCGCAGGGCCACGCCGGACACCTCCCCGCCGTCTCCCTTAAAGCTCTCCCGCTCCTCCAGAGCCAGGTCTGTCCGCACCTCAAACCCGTCCGCTGTTTTCCGCTTTCTGTCCATCTGACTGCACCTAACCTTTCTCTCTTTCCCGTCTGAACTACTTCAAGTAATATTGTAACAGTTTCTCCAAAAATTCTGGAAATATGTCTTGACATTCTCTGCCAGATTCGCTAGAATACAATAGTATGTTTACATTGAACTGTCCGTGTCCAGGCTTTGATGGAAAACACAACGATTATTTGAGAAGAAACGGAGGTGTATTTCATTGGCTAACATTAAGTCCGCAAAGAAGAGAATCTTAGTAAACGAGACTAAGGCTGCGAGAAACAAAGCGATTCGTTCCACCGTTAAGACCGCAATCAAGAAGGTTGAGGCTGCCGCTGCTGCTGGAGACAAGGCTGCTGCTCAGGCTGCGCTGCAGGCTGCTACCAAGGAGATTGAGATGGCGGCAAGCAAGGGAGTATATCACAAGAACAATGCTTCCCGCAAGGTATCCCGCGTGAGCAAGCTTGTGAACTCTATCGCTTAATTATAGAGTATATTGCAGCTGTGGCGAGCAGCTGCCGCGTATAAGAGAGAAGACCTTCCGGACTAACCCACCGGAAGGCCTTCTCTTTTCATTTCTCTGTTCGTTTTTGTGCTGCCGTCTCTTTCTGAACTCAGCGCACCCCCCGAATATATTCCAGCGTCACCTTCAGGCATCCGTCCAGGCCTACCAGGCCGGCATTCAGGCAGATGTCATAGGTCTCCATCCGGCCCCATTTTCCCGGCGCATACGCCTCACAGTAGGATTTGCGGCGGTTGTCCACGGAAAGCACGTGGGACTTCAGGCTGTAGCGGGAGAGCTCCGGGTGCACCTTCATGATCCGGCCAATCCGATACTCCAGATCCCCGTATACAAAAATATTCACCGCGTCCGGCAGAATAGTCTCCGAGCAGCGCTCCAGGATCACACAGGGGCCTTCCCCGGCGAGCCTGCGGATCACGCTCTCCTGGGCCTGGTAGATCGTCTTCGTGAGGGACGTGCGGTTCTGGGCTACGTGAAGAACCGAAGCCTCCTCCGTGTCCGGCTCCACCTGATCCATGGCCTCCACCAAGCTCAGATCAACCTTTCCCTCCTCGGCGATCATAGCCGCCAGATTATCCCCGTAGAAGGGAACTCCCAGACTGGAGGCGATCATCTCGCCCAGCTCCTTCCTGCCGCTTCCGTGCTGTCCGCTGATGGTAATTACATTGCTCATCTCCATTACCTCCCC
>CALWMT010000245.1 GCA_944382045.1 uncultured Enterocloster sp.
GACCTGAACGCGGCCCGGGATATGGCGGATGCCGGGGCGGCCTGCATCATGCCCCTGGGAGCGCCCATCGGCTCCAATAAGGGACTGTGCACGAGAGAATTTATCCAGATTCTGATTGACGAGATTGACCTGCCCATCATTGTGGACGCAGGAATCGGGCGGCCCTCCCAGGCCTGCGAGGCCATGGAGATGGGGGCTGCGGCTGTCATGGCTAACACGGCCATCGCCACAGCCGGGGATGTGCCGGCCATGGCCCTGGCGTTTCGCAAGGCGGTTGAGGCGGGCCGGGCTGCCTATCTGTCCGGCCTGGGCCGGGTGATGGAGAAGGGGGCCAGCGCGTCCTCGCCTCTGACGGGATTTCTGCAGGATTAAAGCGCAGGCGGATATGCCTGAGAAGAGAAGGAGGAGAGACAGAAAATGAGCGCAGAAAACCATATCAATGAGAGCATTTTAAGCGATAAAATCCGGGAGGACCAGAAGGAAAACCGGATTGACCACATGACCTATCTTCCGGGAATGGAGGACATCGGAAGCGATATTATGGACCGGGTTTTGGGGGCGGCGCGGGCCTATGATTATGATCATTATACCCAGGCGGATGTGCGCCGGGCCCTGTCCCGTGAGAGGCGGACTCCGGAGGACTTCGGCGCTCTTTTATCCCCGGCGGCCCTGCCCCTTTTGGAGGAAATTGCCCAGTGTGCCAAGAGGGAGAAGGAACGGTATTTCGGAAACTCCATCACTATGTTTACACCCCTCTATATTGCCAATTACTGTGAGAATTACTGTATTTACTGCGGCTTTAACTGCCACAACAAAATCCGCAGGGCACAGCTTACGCCGGAGGAAATTGAGAAGGAGATGGCGGCGGTTGCGTCGTCCGGCCTGCAGGAAATTTTGATTCTCACCGGGGAGAGCCGCAGCCGGTCCACGGTGGAATACATCGGGGAGGCCTGCCGGATTGCATCGAAATATTTCCGGGTGGTGGGGCTTGAGATTTACCCCTTAAACTCCGATGAATACGCTTATCTCCACCGGTGCGGGGCGGATTATGTGACCGTGTTCCAGGAGACCTATAATTCGGATAAATACGAGACCCTCCATCTGGCCGGGCACAAGCGGATTTTCCCCTACCGCGTCAATGCCCAGGAGCGGGCCCTGATGGGCGGCATGCGGGGCGTGGGCTTCGGCGCCCTGCTGGGGCTTGACGATTTCAGGAAGGATGCCTTTGCCACAGGCATGCACGCCTGGCTTCTGCAGAAGAAATATCCCCAGGCCGAGATTGCATTTTCCTGCCCCCGGCTGCGGCCCATTATCAACAATGACAGGATCAATCCCATGGATGTCCATGAGGCCCAGCTGCTCCAGGTGGTCTGCGCCTACCGGCTGTTTATGCCCTTTGCCAGCATCACCATTTCCACCAGAGAGTGCGCCCGGGTGCGGGATAATCTGGTGAAAATAGCGGCCACCAAGATATCCGCCGGGGTGAGCACAGGCATCGGCGAGCATGCGGAGGATCTGGAGGACAAGGGGGACGAGCAGTTTGAGATATCCGACGGCCGCTCCGTGGCGGAGGTCTATGGGGACTTGGAAAGGCTTCACCTGCAGCCGGTGATGGCGGATTATGTGTATGTGTAGGGCGGACATTATGGCGGTGACGAACCGCAGGCTGTGCGGGAGGCCGTTTTTGGAGCAGATAGAGCGGATCTGCGCCCTGCGGCCGGCGGCGGTTATCCTGCGGGAGAAGGATTTGACGCCGGAGGAATATGGAAGGCTGGGGGCCCAGGTCCTGGAGGTCTGCAGGGCCTGGGGCGTGGACTGTATTTACCACAGCTTTGTGGAGGAAGCCAGAAAGGCCGGGGTGCGGCGGATTCATCTGCCCCTGGCGCGGCTTGAGGCGCTGGTGAAAGGCGGGACAACCGGGGGCACCTCTGCTCTGGCGGATTTTGATGGGATCGGTGCATCGGTCCACTCTGCAAAGGAGGCGGTCCGGGCTGAGGCGCTGGGGGCCGCCTACGTGACGGCAGGCCACATCTATGCCACGGACTGCAAGCAGGGCCTTCCTCCCAGGGGGCTGGACTTTCTGGAGGAGGTGTGCAGGGCGGTGGACATCCCGGTGTGGGCCATCGGCGGCATCGGCCTGGATGGAGGACAGATTGCGGAGGTGAAGGCAAGGGGCGCGGCGGGCGCCTGCGTGATGTCGGGGATGATGCGGGTGTAAGATGCCGCCTGCCATGTAAAGGAGGTGCTTTGGACTGCCCTCTGCGTGCTCTTGTACGCAGAGGGCAATTGTGTTATAAATAGTAGTGAATTAGGCAGCAGGGAGGCGGATACATGAAAAAAAGGATATCAGTTGTATCTCTGATTCCCCGTTCCGGCCGTTTTTATGCCCGGCAGGTTCAGGCACTTTTTGGGGAGCGGGCAGAGGTGATGGCCTACAGCACGGGAGATGGATCTGTAGAAAATATTGAGCCTTCAGACCTCTATATGATTACCACGGATGCATTTAAGGAGGCAAGGGAGGCCAGGAAATATGTGCCCATGGGCGGCCAGATTGTAATGATCCAGGTGACCTATTCCAAGAAGACGGTGAGAGAGCTGCGGGAGCTTCCCAAGGATCAGCCGATTCTTTTTGTGAATGCGACCCAGCAGATGGCCAGGGAGGCGATTACCCAGCTGGAGCAGCTGGGGGTTAGTCAGGTTTCTTTTGCGCCATATGGACCAGACTCCCCAGATCCGGAAGGGTTTTCCATTGCGGTGACACCGGATGAGGCGCAGTTTGTTCCCGCAGGAATCGAGCGGGTGATTAACATTGGCCACCGTCCATGCACAGCGGGGACCATGATTGAGGCGGCGATCCGGCTTGGACTTGAGGAGTTGCTGGATGAGGACGCCTTTCGGGAATATATGCGCTCTATGGAGGCAAAAAACTACAGCTTCGAGATGATGTTCCACCGCTCTCAAAGACTGGAAAGCCGGTTTGATATTCTTCTGGAAATTTTGGATGAAGGACTTATTGGAGTAAATGAGGAGGGGGAGATCTTTGCCTGCAACCGTATGGCCAGGGATATCACAGGTGTGGATGAAAGCTCAGCCATTGGAAAGAGGGCAGAGGAAATATTTCCTTATATTCCCTTTCGGCAGGTGATAGAGGAGAAGGCATCGCGGGCTCCTAGAATTGTGCGTGTTCGAGGGGTCAACATTAATACGGCGGTTGTTCCTGTGCTGCGCCAGGGCGAATGCATTGGTGCTTTTGCTACTCTGCAGAGATTCAATGAGCAGGAGAGACGGCAGAATGAGCTTCGAAGCCAGCTCCTCCATAAGGGCTATCGTGCCAAGTACAGCTTTGAGGATTTTGTGGGTGATTCTCCTGCGGTGAAGAGAACAAAGGAAATTTTAAAGCAGATGGCGGTCACAGAGCTGCCGGTGCTTTTGATCGGGGAGACAGGTACGGGAAAGGAGCTGCTGGCTCATGCGATTCATCGGGCGTCTTCCCGAAGCCAGGGCCCCTTTTTGGCGATTAATGTGGCAGCTATGCCTGAAAATCTGCTTGAAAGTGAGCTCTTTGGCTATGAGGAGGGAGCATTCACCGGAGCAAAAAAAGGCGGAAGGCCAGGCCTTTTTGAATTTGCCCATAAAGGCACCCTCTTTTTGGACGAGGTAGAGGGGATGAGCCAGGCCATGCAGGTTAAGCTGCTTCGCGTACTTCAGGAACGGGAAATTATGCGCGTGGGCGGAAATCAGATTATCAGCGTGGATGTGCGGATTGTGGCAGCCACTAATGAGTCGCTGGAGGAAATGGTGGAAAAAGGAAGCTTCCGCCGGGATCTCTATTATCGGCTGAATGCGCTTCCTGTACTGATTCCGCCCCTTCGGGAAAGAGGGGACGATATTTTTCTGCTGTTTGACGGGTTCTGCCAGGGTGCCGGCGGAAGGTTTGAGCTGTCTGAAGCTGTCAGAGGCCTTTTCAGACAGTATAAATGGCCGGGAAATGTACGAGAGCTTCAGAATGTTGCGGAGTATCTCAGCTTTGCTAAAAAAAGGGAAATTCAGGTGGAGGACCTTCCTCCGACGTTTCTGCGCTCCTTAGCGCGGGAGGAGGGGAGAATGCCAGATTTGAAGGCACAATCCAGCGGCGGCTATATTGTAAA
>CALWMT010000246.1 GCA_944382045.1 uncultured Enterocloster sp.
CTGCTTACTGTATTGGGGTATTAAGCAAAGAGTCTGTAGGAGCGCCTGACGGCGCAGAGTAAATATTCATAGACATAATAGAATGCAAGAACCTTTGCCTGCTTTTATCGTAGCATAGGAATATGCAAAAGGCAAGGCCAATGTGTTTTTCTCCCCACGCTCTTGACATCCCCGCCCCATTGTGCTACTCTAAGCATAGCAAGAGAATAAGTTCTTCGGGGCAGGGTGCAAGTCCCTACCGGCGGTACAGTCCGCGACCCGCTTAGGCGGCTGATTTGGTGCGATTCCAAAACCGACAGTTACAGTCTGGATGAGAGAAGACAATTCGTTCCTTGGAGCCATGGCTCGCGGGAGATTTCCCGCAGGCCCTATCCATTCGAACCACACAAAGTCTCAGTCCCGAGGGCCTGAGGCTTTTTCTATTGCGCCGGCCGGCGCAGGGAAAGCGCGGCGGCAGATACTCTGCGCCGCCATCCGATGTTCCCGCAGCCAGCATCCGGCGCTGTTTCCAGAGAACTTGTTTCATTGCCAAAACCCATTTTTCTATTACAAGGAGGTTTTCGTCATGAAAGCAAAGTGGAACATTCAAACCCTGATTTACACCGGTATGCTGGCCGCCCTCGGAGGCGTCCTCATGTCCCTGGAATTTTCCGTGCCCATGATGCCGCCCTTTTATAAGGTGGACTTCAGCACGGTTCCCTCGGTCATCGCCTTATTTATGCTGGGACCGGCCTCCGCTGCCTGGGTGGAGGTCATCAAGGTTCTCATCAAGCTCGTCACCGTGGGAACCAATTCCATGTATGTAGGCGAGCTGGCAAACCTGATCGATATCGCCCTCTTTGTCCTGCCGCTGTGGATTATCTACCGCAGGATGGGCCAGACGCGGACGGCTGCGGCCGTGTCCCTGAGCGCCAGCGTGCTGCTGCGCACAGCATTTGCCTGCTTCGTCAATTCTGTCATCACCCTGCCCCTGTACGCCGCGGCTATGGGCGTATCCTTAGACAGCGTGATCACCATGGTGTCCGCAGTCAATCCCGCCATCACCAGCCTGACCTCCTTTGTCATCCTGGCCACCATCCCCTTCAATATCCTGAAGCTGGGACTGAACTACTTTGTGGGCTATCTCCTCTACAACCGGCTCCACGCCATTTACCATGAGGTAAAGCCCGCGTAAGGCGGCGCCCCAGGCTCTATTTAGAGCAAATCCACCCATGGAGGTTTATGGATTATGATACGAAATTATCGAGACTTAACACGCCTGGAAATGGAGCAGGTAAACCGAGAGGAGACCATTGTGCTCATTCCCCTGGGCGCTCTGGAGCAGCACGGCAATCAGGCGCCCCTGGGCACAGACGATATCATCGCCGAGGCCATGACCCAGTATCTGAAAAAGGAGCTGGAGGCTGTGGACCCGGATTTCCCCATGCTCCTATTTCCTGTGATTCCCGTGGGTCTCAGCACAGAGCACAAGAATTTCTGCGGCTCCATCACCTTCACGCCCGCCACCTACTACCATGTGCTCTATGACATCTGCGTCAGCCTGGCCCGCCACGGATTTAAGAAAATTGCCCTCCTGGTCTGCCACGGCGGCAATGCGCCCGTGGTCCAGGTTCTCAGCCGGGAGCTTCGGAGCGAGCTGGGGATTTCTCCCTTTATTCTATCCTCCGGCGCCTTCTCCCATCCGGATGTGACGGCCACCATCTCCCCGGGAAATGTGTGGGATTTCCACGGCGGTGAGATGGAAACCTCCATGGTCATGGCGGTGGACCCCTCCCTCGTGAAGCTGGAGACTTCTCAGGCTGGAATTCCTGCCGCCTTCAAGGACAACAAGGCCTTAAAGCCCTATGGAAATGTGTCCATCGGCTGGGTCTCTGAGGACTGGAAAACAGAGGACGGAACGCCCATCGGCATCGGCGGAGACCCCTCTGGCGCTTCCGCTGAGAAGGGCCGGATTATCCTTGAAACCAGCGCCAAGGTTCTTGTTCCCGGACTTTTGGAGATTCGGGACTGGAAGGCATAGGGTACTTAAGCCTCTGTAAAAGCAGCCGCTGTCTGAACCGTCATACGATAGAAGAAAATACACGGCAGAGCGCTTCGTTTGCTCTGTCGTTCTTTTCTGCCGCCGCATTCCCCTCCGGCTCCTCGCCGCACACATCCATCCCAAGCACCCGTCGGGCCCGGCCGGCAGTCCTGATGGATTTTAAAAGCGCGGAAAGCTCCACCTTGCCCTGGTCCCAGTTAGTCACCGCGTCCTCCAGCCGCAGAATATCCTTATCTACGGAAATATAAAGGGGGCGGCAGCCATCCCCTTCTGCCGCCAGGTATCTCTCCAGGACTTCCCCGTCTCCCAGCTCTTCCTCAGGTATCCATAGGACGCGGTCCATGAATCCAAAAAGCTCCTCCCTGGCCTCCCGGCTGTCCGCAGGCGGTCCTGCCAGATATACCTGGCGCAGCAGAGGAAGCTCCTCAAGAGCTGCCCTGACCCATCCCCCGCAGGAGAGAATCCCCCCAAAGGCCGGCTCCTGCATATCCGTATGATGGTCAAACACCAGAAGATCAAAGGGCTCCTCTGCCTGCTCCAGCCACAGGCGGCTCACATAATGATAATTTCCTGAATCAAGAAAGTGAATGCCGGAAAGTCCAAATGCCTGAATGCGCTCCCTGAGCGCCTCCGCTGCAGCCTCCCCGCAGTAGCAGTTTGTCCCCTCCAGATTCTCACATGCAGTCAAAACAGCCTCCCATCCCTCCTGCTCCAGCCGCTTGTAAAATTCCTGCTCCTCATAGGCTCTTGTAAATGCGAACACAGCTATGCACCTGTTTTCTCTCATCCCAGCCTCTCCTTCCTGCATCATTCGGCTTTATCATTCGTGGCATTTCCATCTCCGCTCACCGGAATCGCCTCCCCCAGATACTTTGGCTTTGGCTTTACCATTGTATAAAGCAAATCCTTTGGGCGGGCTAAAAGCTCCCGCACGTCCCGTCCCAGCTGGCCCCCATACCGCTCCGCCTGGGCAGGGACGCCGTATGCCTCCATGCCCATGGCCTGCGCCACATAGAGGGCCCGGTACATATGATAATTCTGCGTAACCACCACAATCCTTTTGGCCTGGAAAATATCCCTGGCCCGGTACATACTCTCATACGTGGAGAATCCCGCATGGTCCATAAAAACCGCTTCTGAGGGGACGCCCGCATTTACCGCATAGGATTTCATCAAATTCACCTCATCGTAATCCTCCCGTCCGTGGTCCCCGCTCATAAGCAGACGGTCTGACACCCCGGCGCGGTACAGGCGGATTCCCGTATCCAGACGGTCCTTCAGCATCATGGAGGGGCTCCCGTCCGCCCGGACGCCGCAGCCCAAGACCATAATGCAGTCCACATCCGAAAGCCCCTCCGCCTTCTCCGCTGTTAAAATTTGATTTTTTACCTGGTAAATAATAAAGCCATTTACCGCCAGTACAGCCGCGCAGGCTGCAAGTCCCAGAAAAACAAGCGTTTTCGCCCCTCGCCGGACAAATGCCCTCCATCTCATGAACCTCTCATCTCCTTTTTGCAGGACGTATTTCGCCGAGTCAGCATTCGGTTTAGTCGAAAAAAGCCTCAGCTCCTGCATGCTCTGCAGGACTCTGGGGCCTTTTCCTCTGCTCTGTCAGCTTCATCATGGCAGCAGCCATGCGCGCGGTCAATGCATTACTTTACAGCAATCGCCTCAATCTCGCACAGCACGCCCTTGGGAAGGGCCTTTACAGCCACACAGCTTCTTGCCGGCTTGGAAATGAAGTACTTTGCATATACCTCATTGAAGGCAGCAAAATCGCCCATATCTGCCAGGAAGCAGGTGGTCTTAAATACCTTATCATATCCGCTTCCCGCTGCCTCCAGGATAGCGCCTACATTCTTGCAGCTCTGCTCCGCCTGCGCCGCAATTCCCTCCGGAACTGTGCCGTCTGCGGGGTTTACCGGAATCTGGCCGGAAGCATAGATAAATCCATTTACCTCAAATGCCTGAGAATAGGGGCCGATTGCTCCAGGTGCTTTTTCTGTGTTGATTACATTCATTGTTATCTCCTCCTTTAAATTATGAGGGGAATGCCTGTATTTTATGTATTCCCCATCGTTTGCGTTTTCATACGCGGAC
>CALWMT010000247.1 GCA_944382045.1 uncultured Enterocloster sp.
TTCCCGTCCTTTTGGGCGTAGGCAGCGGGCTTTTGGGAATCCTGGTGGGAATCGCGGCCCTTCTCTTCGGCCTGTTCCTTCTCCTGGGTATCCTGACGCTGGCCTTTCTCGCCACAGGCGTCTTTATGATTCCCTTTGGCGTGGTGGTTCTCTTCAGCCAGCCTGCAGGCGGCCTCATGACCGCAGGGACCGGGCTGGCCTTCCTGGGCGGCGGGCTGCTGCTTTTGTCCCTCTCCCTGCTGTTCTATGGAAGATTTGTCCCCGCCCTGGTTCGGAGCGCTGTGGACGCTGCAGACCGTCTGATTCATAAAAGGAGGCCGAACGTATGAAGAAATTAATCAAATGGTGTGCGGCAGCCGGCGCCGTCTCCCTTTTGTCCGGCTGTATTATCATGGCTGCGGCAGCCGGGTTAGGCGGATCAATTCCCGGCAGCCGGTTCTTCCACCCCCTTCGGGGCATCTTTTGGATGGAGGAACGGGCGGAGGACTTCTTTGATCATCTGGGAGACGAGATGGAGAATTTTTTTGACCGGGACGATGACTGGGGCGGCCGGTGGGAGCATCACTGGGAGCACCGCTGGGATTAACGCCAGGGCGGCAGACCGCCGCCCCAAGGCTTCCTGCGTTTACACAGATTAACGATTTAATAAAAAGGAGATTACTATGGAGAAAAAATTATACCGTTCCAGCCGCGACCGCATGCTCTGCGGCGTATGCGGAGGGCTGGGAGAATATTTAAATGTTGACCCCACCATCATACGGCTCATCTGGGCCATCGGCACCGTGCTCAGCTGTGCGGTGGGCGCACTGGCCTATCTTGCGGCCGCCCTCATCATTCCTTCGGATCAGAGCCGGTATTAGTACCGGCTTCTGTTGTCTGCAGAAGCTTCCGGTAGCTGGAGGGCGTCATTCCCGTCACAGACTTAAAGACCCGGTTAAAATGGGTGATGTTGGAGAATCCCGTGGCCTTGCTGATTTCCGTGATATTGCCGTCCGTCTCCATAAATTTGCGCTGGGCATTCATAATCCGTGTGACATTCAGATACTGGATGATGGTGCTGTTGGTGTATTTTTTAAATTCCCTGCACAGATAATAGGGGCTGACGTAAAACTGTCCGGCCAGGCTGTCCAAGGTGATGTCCTCCTGGTAGTGGGTGTGGATATAGCTTATCACATCCTCCACCCGCCCTCTCTTCTCCGCCTTTACAGGCATGGAGATTTTCCGGACAATGGTGAGAAGGATCATATTTAAAAGCGTGTGGCTGTACACGTCGGTGAGCGTGCCCTTCTGCTCCTGCTCGTCCAGCAGAGTCTCCAGCATCCGGTGGAGCACCAGCTTGGTGCGCATGTCCGGCTTATACACCCCGTTCCCCTCCTCCAGCAGCCGCAGCAGGCCGGGAGCATTGACCTCCTTTTTGCTGAAATACAAAAGAAGCCGCTTAAACTCCACGTTCTTCTCCCCATAAGAGTGGTGCATCATATAAGGCGGAAAAATCAAAAATTCTCCCGGATAAATCTTGTAGAGCCGGTCCTGTATCATGTGATACCTCTCTCCCGCCTCCAGATAATACAGCTCAAAATATTCGTGATAGTGGGACTTCGCCATATTGTCGTTCACACCGGCGATCCGCTCGCAGGCAATCGTGTGTCCCTGTGCCATCATAATCCCCGCCTGGTCAATCATCGTACCTTCCCCCCTGTTTTTGCCGCACGAAATCATTCCCTGCATTGTTTTTACACCAAAACAATCCGTTCGTCTCGTTAAAAAAATGTAAAACCGCAAGATATGTTGAAAATCTGTCCTTCCACTGCAATTTTTGTCTAGTTTCCCCTCCTCTTTTTTACTATGATTATACCATAAAACCGGTTTTAAAGAAGGAAAAAGAGGAGCATTTTTTATGAAGGTATGCACAAGTGCCAGCACAGTCAAGCAGGAAAATGGATATTTTTCCATAGCCACAAATGCAGTGGAAATCCGCATCTGGTTCTTAACTGACTCCATTCTGCGCATCCGGGCAGGCTTTGACGGGGATTTTGCTGAGGAATCCTACAGTCTCGTCACCACCGCCTGGGAGGACAGGATGGATGTTTTCATGAAGGGCCGCAGGACGCGCATCGAGCCGGCAAGCGCCTCTCTGGAGGACGGGGACTCCAGAGCCGTTATCCAGGGCGCAAAGCTTACGGTTGTGGTGGAAAAGGATCCCTTCCGCATCTGTGTGTATGACCAGGACGGAACATTGCTTCACGCGGACATCGTAGATCTTGCCTATCAGGAGGACTCCAACCACCGCCGCATCCACACCAGCGAGATTTCTCCGGCGGACTGCTTCTACGGCTTCGGAGAAAAGAGCGGCGAATTCAATAAGGCGCAGAAGTTCATGGGCATGAGCCCCAAGGACGCCATGGGCTACAATCCCAAGGAGACGGACTCTCTCTACAAGCACATTCCCTTCTACATCAAGTTAAACCGGGACACAAAAAAAGCCGTCGGATATTTCTATCACAACACCTATGAGTGCGATTTTGACATGGGCAGGGAAAAAAGCAACTATTGGAAGATGCACAGCCGCTACCGTGCGGACGGCGGAGATATCGACCTTTTCCTAATCTCCGGCCCCACCGTGCGGGAGGTAGTGGAGCGCTACACCGACCTTACGGGCAAATCCGCGCTTCTTCCCAAATATGCCCTGGGCTATCTGGGTTCTTCCATGTATTATCCGGAGCTTGAGGCTGACTGCGACGACGCCATCACGGAATTCATCGACACCACCAAGGAGGAGGGAATCCCGGTAGACGGCTTCCAGCTCTCCTCCGGCTACTGCGCCATCGAAACCGAGCAGGGCATCAAGCGCTGCGTGTTCACCTGGAACAAAAAGCGGTTTAAGGACCCCAAGGACTTCTTCGCTCAGATGAAGAAGCGGGGTGTGTGCGTGTCTCCCAATGTAAAGCCGGGCATTCTTCTTGTCCATCCCAAGCTGGAGGAGATGAAGGCCAAGGGCATGTTCATCAAGGACAGCGTAAAGGAAACCCCCGGCATCGGCACCTGGTGGGGCGGCAAGGGCATGTTCGTGGACTTTACCAACCCCTCCACCCGTGAAAACTGGAAGGCCATGTTAAAGGAAAATGTCCTGGACTACGGCACCAGCTCTGTGTGGAATGACAACTGCGAGTACGACAGCATGGTTGACAAGGACTGCCGCTGCTATTTTGAGGGCAAGGGAGGCACCATCGGACAGCTCAAATCCGTTATGTCCAACATCATGTGCCATATCACGGATGAGGCCATCCGGGAGACCTACCCCAACACGCGGCCCTACATCGTATGCCGCTCCGGGCACTGCGGCATCCAGCGCTACGCCCAGACCTGGGCCGGGGACAACTTAACCTGCTGGGATTCCTTAAAATATAACATCGCCACCATCCTGGGCATGAGTCTCTCCGGCGTGGCCAACCAGGGCTGCGACATCGGCGGATTTTACGGACCGGCCCCTGAGGCAGAGCTCCTTGTGCGGTGGATTCAGAACGGCATTTTCCAGCCCCGTTTCTCCATCCACTCCACCAACACGGACAACACCGTGACCGAGCCCTGGATGTACAGCGGCTGCAAGGGATATATTGAAGAGGCCATCAAGCTCCGCTACCGCCTGTTCCCCTACCTGTACTCTCTGATGGAGCGCGCCCACGAGACAGGACTTCCCATCATGGAGCCCCTGTGCAGCGCCTTCCAGAACGATCCCGCCTGCTATGAGGAGGGCGTGGACTTTATGTTCGGCGATTCCATGCTGGTGGCAAATGTGGTGGAGAAGGGGGCAACAGCCCGGAAGGTATATCTGCCCGCAGGGGAAACCTACTATGATTTCTACACCCGCGTTCCCTACCAGGGCGGTCAGACCATCAAGGTGCCTGTGGACATGGGAAGCATCCCGCTGTTTGTGCGGAGCAATGCCATCATTCCCATGGCGGCAAACCAGATGTACAACCTGATGAATGAGACGGTCACAGGCATCCAGCTGCTCTGCGCCGCAGACAAGGACAATTCCTTTACCCTCTATGAGGATGACGGCGTATCCATGGATTATGAGAAGGG
>CALWMT010000248.1 GCA_944382045.1 uncultured Enterocloster sp.
CAGCTGCGCAAGACTTCCGCAGCCGGAAAAGGCTTCGGTCCCTATGGTCTGCACCCCCTTTGGAAGCTCTATCTGCGAAAGGCTTTTGCAGCCGGAAAACGCGTGATAGCAAACCTCCGTCAATTTCTCCGGCAGGATAACCTCCCGCAGACCGCTGCAATCCGAAAAAAGCCCGCTCGGAAGCTTTGAAAGCCCCGCTGGAAGCAGGATTCTCTCCAGGCTGCAGCAGCCGGCAAAGGCATACTCCCCAATATCCGTAAGCCCCGCCGGAAGCTCCGCCCGGCAAAGCGATACGCAGCCTCTAAATGCACTGCTTCCCACCGCAAACAGGCTGTCCGGAAAATTTATCTCCTCCAGGCAAAGGCAGTCCCCAAACGCCTCGCCTCCAATTTTCTCCAAACCCTCCGGGAGAATGACGCGCCGCAGATTTTTGCAATTATAAAAGGCATATCCATCGATTTCCGTCACCCCCTCCGGAATCACCACGCTTGTCAGCCCGATGCAGTCCTCAAAGGCGCCCCAACCGATTATCTCTGCATCCTCAGGAATAACCACATCCCCACCAGGTCCGCAGTACCTTTTCAGCTCTCCGTTCGCATTGATTTCAAATTCCTTTTTTGCCATTTCTTTCTTCCCCTTTCCTTTTGAAACACACCCTAGTCCAGCACAAACGCATCCATAGGGTCCACAGCGCCCCTATGCGCATTCTTATACTCCAATAACGCCGCCGTACAGTTCTTAGCCCCGCACGCAATGGCCTGCTCCAGATACTGCTCTGTCTCCTCCTTAGGCAGCGTCAGCTTCCCCAGCAATTTGGACACGGCCGCATCATCCCTCTCAATCAGCTGGGAGAGGCTCCAGCGGTCGAGAAGCCCCACCAGGTGGTTCACCCTCCGTGTAAACCGCGGGAAACGGAATTCCTTGATTGTCACCTTCGCATCCAAGTCCGGGCCGCCACGTCTTATGCCCTCTGCCTCCCACTCCGCCTCGCAGTCCGCAAAGCCCAGGCCCAGCCCGGCATAGCTATTGTCATATGTATAAATGATTCCATCCGCCTTTCTGTCCATAAACCGCTTAAGAGGGATATCTATCCCCTTATAGCGGTCCGGGGAAATCTCTTCCGCCCGGTACACTGGCTCCCACATCTGCAGATATAGCTGTTTTCCCCCAAGGCGGGTGAGAAAATAATTCTGCCACGCCGCAGTCTCCTCATTTTCCATCTCCATGGGATGGGCCTGGAAAATGGGCTGCTCCCCCAGAGTGATGGGATTTCCCTGGGCGTCCACGGGCTCTTTGTCCTTTAAGGTAAATGTCCTTCCCCCCTGGCTCCACACCACCCAGCCGGCCATGCGCCGAAGCAGGGGATTTCCCAGATAAACCGTCTGCCAGCTCTTCACGGTCTGTCTGCTTCCCTCCAAAAATGCCGTAAACAGCATCTCCTTCTTCTGGGCGGCAATCCTCCGAATTTCCTTCTTCATCGCCGTCAGATGGGCCTTCGCCGCCTTATAGGCCTCCGGGTCCGCGCCGGCCTTTGGCAGCGATTTTACGTGCTTTCCCGCGGACGTATCGTAAAGGGAAATATTCAAGTCATTGTCCAGCACGGCCTCCACCTGCCGTCCTCCCAGGTCATAGACCTTCTTTCCCTCCTCGTCCAAATCCAGGCCGGGCATATCGGTCATCAGAATATCCCGAAAGTCCTGGGCGCTTCCTCCCCGCATAGCCGCATAGGCCTCCAGATTCTCACAGCTGCGAAGCGCTGCCCTTGTGCCGCTTAAATAGAGGGATTCCCGGACAAATTCCGCGTAATCTCCTCCGCTGGACCACTCCCACTCTTCTCCCTGTTTTATCAGCCGCTCAATCCGCTCTTCCCCTGCATACCGGCAGTAGGCCGGGATATAAAAATCTACCTTATTCCTTCCAGGGGCGCGCTTCACATAGATTTGCGTGTCCAGATATTCCAAAAGGGCTTCCCGGTCCAGGGCGGCGGCAATCGCATCCGCACCCGCCATGGTTTTCGACCGCGGGCCGAACAGCTTCCCTTCACTCTTCCCTTCCGCTATCCGCCAGATGTCCCCTTCTCCCGGCTTCGCATAATAGCAGGCCGCAAGCAGCCATATGAGGACCTTTGCCGAACACAGCTCCCCGGAGCCGGCGTAGGGCACGCCCTGCTTTACCTTCCTTCCCATCTCCTGCACCAGGGTGCCGTCAATCCAATTCTCCTCTGCAGCCCGCTCTGCCTGGGCTTTTGCAGACTCCGCGCCCTCCGCCTGGGCTGCATCCGGCGCAGACTCCGCGCTATCCGCCTGGGCTGCATCCGCCGCACATTCCGCCCGGACCGTATCCGCCGCTTCTTCCGCCTGAGACGCGCTTGCCTCCAGCTCATCAAGCACAGGACACGCACCCTCCCGGCACATCTCATAAAATGCTCCCAGGACCTCCTCCCCCGCCTGCTCCTTCCAAGCGAGGACAAACGCGGCGGCCCGCTCCCAGAGAGCCTTCTCTGGCTTTTCCTCCTCCTTTAGCAGAGCCATCATATTCCTGATAATTCCATCTGTAAGCTCCGGCTCTGCCTCCAGGCGTCTCCCCACGGCTTTCTTCCATTCTTCCCCCGTCTGGAAGAGCGCGGCGCGGGCCAAATCCTCCTCCGACGCGCACCACAAAACGCCGAACAGCTGCTCCGGACATGCTTCTCTTCCCACAAGAAAGCTTGGCTCCAGCGAAAAATACGGGAGCCCCTCCCTGGAGTTGTAATGGGGCCGATACGGAAACGACGTCAAATTTTTTGAAGCCGTGACTTTTTTAGGGATGTACAGCCGCAAAAGCTGCTGGCGCAGATATGAACCATGCTCTGGGGGAAATGCAGCTCCTCCAGCGCTTTACAATTTTCAAATACCGAATGCTCTGTCTTTTCCAGCCCCGCCGAAAAATCCACCTGCTTTAAGCGGGTACAGCCGAAAAACGTTCTCTCCCGCAGCGTGCGTACCGAGCCCGGAATATGTACCTCTTCCAGGCTGGCGCAGCCCCAAAATGCTTCCCTCTCTATGTTCGTCACACTGTCCGGAATCCGGACGCCGGTAAGCTTGTCCCTTCCCGCAAAGGCCCTCCTCTCAATGCGCACCGTGCCGGGGGCAATCACCGCCTCCCCCTGATTTAAGGCCCAGCAGACCAATACCGGATTCTTCTTTTTATCCAGCTTATACAGGGCCGGTCCCTGGGCAATAAACTTGGTATTGCCCGGCTCCACCGCAAATTCCTTTAAATCCTTACGGCTCTCAAAGGCTCCCACCGCAAGCCTTGACACAAAGGCGGGAATCACCGCCCTCTCCCCCGTCCCAAACCAAAAAATCAGATTGCCGCAGCCTTTTTCATACAGTCCCCCATCCTGCGCTTCATAATAAGGATTCTCCCCATCCACCTGAATATCCGTCAGGCTGACACTGTCCGCAAAGGGTGTGGTCTGGTGGGGCACCGTCCTGCCGTCAAACTCCAGGCGCGTATCCTTCGGAATGGTCAGCCGGGTAAGCCCTGCGCAGCCCTGGAAGCTGCCGTATCCCACCGACGCAAGCCCCCTCGGGAGCTCCAGCTCCGAAAGGCTTCGGCAGTTTGAAAATGCATAGATGCTGACAGCCTCCAGTCCCTCATGGAGCACAATCCTCTACAGGCTGACGCAGTCTCCAAACACACTGGACGCCAGTTCTCTCAGGCTTCCGGGAATCTCCGCCTGCAAAAGCCCTTCGCAGCCGTAAAAAGCCAGGCTTCCCATATCTGTCAGGGGCCCTCCGGGAGCATGGCCTCCTTAAGCCGCACGCAGCCCGCAAATGCGCTTTCCCCAATCTGGCATAAGCCTTTCGGAAAATGAATCTCCTCCAAGCTCACGCAGTCCTTGAACGCGCATTTTCCAATCCGTGCAAGTCCCACGGGAAGCGTGACCCGCCTAAGGCCGGCGCAGCCGAGGAATGCATCCTTTTCAATTTCCTCCGCGCCCTCCGGGACTGTCACGCCCGTCAGAACAGCGCAGCCCGCAAAGGCGCCCTCCCCGATTTTCAGCACTCCC
>CALWMT010000249.1 GCA_944382045.1 uncultured Enterocloster sp.
GGCCAGGCACAGGAGGCGCCGCCCATTCTCACCACGGAGACCACCAACCAGGCATTTTTCCAGATTCAGCTCCTTAAATCAGATCTGACCTGGACCACCCCGGTTACCGGCGATTCCGTCATAGAACCAGGCCCGGATGGATTTTTGTCCATGTCCATCTACATCAACAACCTGCCGGGAGATGTGCTCTACCGCACCTACTCCAGCTACACGGGGTGGACTCAGTGGGCTATGAACGGCGGCCACACTGCATGGAACCTTGGCTTCCCTGTGGAGGCAGTTCAGATTCGGTTTAACGGCGTGTTCGGCGATCAGTTTGATATCTACTATACCTCCCGCCTGAACGACGGAACCCAGTGCAGCTGGTCCAAAAACGGCGCCACGAACGGCACCATGAACACGGGCAAGTTTATCACCGGCCTGCGCCTCTCCATGTGGGGCAAGAACGTGGCCGGGGCTTCCTATGACCTCAGCTCGCCCCTGGTGGCAGCTGCGGCGGACGGCATCCAGTTTGTCAACGGCATGCCCTTCTACAGCAGCGGCAGCGGACAGCCCTTCACCGGCTGGGCCTGGAATGACAGGGACCGCTACTATTTTGTGAACAACAATCCGGTGGTGGGATGGCAGTACATAGACGGCTACAAGTATTACTTTGAGGCGGACGGAAAGCTGGTCCAGGATCTGGAGCCCTACCTGGGGAGCGCAGGCCCCTTCATGATCCGCATCAATAAGGCCATGAACTGCACCACTATCTATATGAAGGACGGGGACAATGGATATATTATCCCCTTCAAGAGCTTCCTCTGCTCCACCGGTGACGACACGCCTCTTGGCGATCACGTGACCCCGGAGAAGTACCGCTGGAGGCTCATGGTGACCGACGAATACTGCCAGTACCTGACCCGCCTGGGTCCGGGGCTTTCCATCCTGCTTCACTCTGTAATTTACGAGCGGCCGGATCCCTACACCTTAAAGCCCGACACCTACAACTGGCTGGGCGCCACCAAGTCCCACGGCTGCATCCGCTTCACCACTGCGGACGCCAAGTGGATCTACGACCACTGCCCGGTGGGCACCACCATCAATGTATATGAGTCCACGATTCCCGGACCCTTTGACCGTCCGGCCATCAAGGTTATGATTCCCACGACCCAGAGATGGGATCCCACGGATCCCACAGTTCCGGAGAACGGACTGGCGCAGTAGCATCCTTCACGGATACGCGAGGCTGACTATTCAGGGCCGCCGGGCACCCTTTGGGGCGGCCCCGGCGGCCCTTTGTACTATAGGAAATCTTTTAGGAAAGGAGCGTCATATGGCATTTATCGGAGGTATTATTGGCATCACCCTGGCTCTCGCTGTGTACGCAGGCATAGTTTCCCTATTCTTTTACATTCTGTACCGTGTCATCAAGGCTGCGGTGAAAAATGGAATCCTCGAAGCGGATGAGGCAAGGAAGAACCGCTAGGCGGATGCCGCGCAGCGCTGGGAGGATGAAGATATGCGAAGAAAAGACCGGGAGATTACAGATTTTTCAAAGATGCTGGAGGTACTGTCCTCCTGCGATTGCTGCCGTCTCGGCCTGACGGATGAGGGCCAGGCCTATATTGTACCCATGAATTTCGGCTATGAGGCGGCAGGCGGAAGCCTGATTCTGTACTTTCACAGCGCCGGGGAGGGCCGGAAAATCAGCCTGATTCCCCGGCAGGATACCGTGAGCTTTGAAGCGGACTGCCGCCATGCGCTGATAGAGGGTGACAGCCCCTGCGCGTTTTCCTACCGCTATCAGAGCGTGATGGGAACCGGGAAGCTGGAGCTGCTTTCCGGCCAGGAGGCCAAAATCCACGGCCTTGAGAAAATCATGGAGCACTATACAAACGCCAGTCACTGGGACTTTCGCCCGGAGATGGTGGAACGGGCCGCTGTGCTGCGGCTGACGGTTCTGGACTGGTCCTGTAAGATGCATTAGAGGGTGGTTATATTGTCAGGAGGTAATATGCCAAAAAAAATTAGTACTGAAAAAATTTTTGAAAGCAAATGGATAAGCTTACATTATGATCGAATTTTGGATGATCACGGCTTAGAACAAATGTATAATGTGGTGGATTTTAAAAATGAATCGGTTGTTGCAATGGTTAGGAACGGCACACAGCTTTTAGTAACTGAGAATTATAGATATCCAATTAATAGCAGCCAAATGGAATTTCCTGCGGGAAATATAGAGGCAGGCGAAACTCCTGAACAAGCTGCCGCAAGAGAGGTATTGGAAGAGACAGGAATTACTATTAAGTGCAAAGCAGCAGCCTATTCATTTTATCCGTCGAATGGTATTACAAATCAAAAAATTCATGTTGTAATAGCGGATTATGTTAAAGGCCTGCCTGAGGCGCAGGATGAGATTTCAAATTGCTATTGGATGGAGGAAGCAAATTTTGAGCGTAAAATCTGTGCCGGAGCTATAACAGATGGCCCGACCTTGATAGCATATTTATATGGAAAATATATCGCTTAACCCCCGGATAGCTCCCTCACCGCGTCCATCAGCGCGTAATACAGATAGGCATCCCTGACTCTCGCCTCCGGGTGGGCAAAGGAGATGACTGCTGTTTTTCCGTCCAGAAAATACCGGACGCCCCTGGAGGTCATCCTCCAGTCCACGGAGCGCCCATGGTAACAGCTGTCCGCAAAGGCCCTCTCCGTACCGCAGCAGATAATAAAGTCCGCGTCGTAGAGGGCTGTCTGCCGTTTTAAAATTTCACGGTTATCCACAGCGGCCTGATAGACGGCCCTGCCGTCTGCGGTGTGTCCTCCGAAGGTCTTCTTTACATTCACAACCGCTATCTTTTTCAGCATGTCCGAGCGCCGCCTCTCATTGTCCTGCTCCATCTCCCTCCAGGGAAATTCTTTCTCCCAGGCAAGTATTCCCTCTGTCCATCGGGCAATGTTGTCCCAGGTCTGGGGCCGTCCGCCCTCAAAGAGAAATTCCCGCAAATCCCGCCTCTCTCCCCCATTCATCTCCTTCATCACATACACAATCCGATACCGGGCGGAGAGAAACTGCGCCTCGTCCACTACACCGTCGGCCGATAGGCTGGGAATTTTTCTGCGAAGCTCGGAAAAGAGCTTGTTTTCTTCGGTTCTTATGGACATAGCAAAAGCCCCTTTATTCCGCCAGCTTATACCCACAGTTCCCACAGAACCGCATGCCGTTTGTCTTCGCGCCGCAGTTGGGGCAGAAGTTAGGGATTACGCCGTGCTGGGTCTGTCCGCTCCCGGCGTTCCCTTGGCCATAGGGCGTCTGACCTCCGGCCATTTGGGCTGCGCCCGTCCCGGCCATCTGAGCCGCCATCTGCTGTCCCATGGCAATGCCTGCGGCCATTCCCGCCATATCGCCGGCGGATCCGCCTTTCGCAAGAGCTTCCCCAAAAGCCGCCTGCTGGAACCGCCCCATGTCCCCAATCATGCTCTGGGCTGCGGCCTTCTCCGCCATCTGCTGCACCTGCTCCGGATAATTGAAGCTTGCAATCGTAAAGGAGGGAATGCTGATGCCGATGGACAGCATTTCCATATCCAGATCCTCCCGGATGCCGTCGCCGATCTCCCTGGCGTTCTGCTGCAGATTGAACATATCACGCCCCTTGGCGGCAATCCACTTCATGAGGAGCTGGTCAAGGGAGGAGATAATCCTCTCCTTCACGTCCTCCACGGTAAACTGCTGGCGGATGCCCGCGATTTTCTCAATCAGCACATCATAATCCGCCACCTTGCAGGTAAAGGTGCCGAAGGCGCGGATTGGCATGCCGCCGGGCAGACCGGCAGCGGGGATAAGCACCGGGCTCTTGGTTCCCCATTTCACAAGGATCTCCTTTGTGTTGATAAACAGAACCTCCGCCCGGATGCCGCTGTTAAAGCCGAATTTAAATCCCTTTAGCGTAGAGAGAAAAGGAATGATGTCCGACTCCATCTCAAAGCTTCCCTCCTGGGTAAACACACCCTCCACTATGCCGTTATACAGGAAAATGGCATCCT
>CALWMT010000250.1 GCA_944382045.1 uncultured Enterocloster sp.
TCCGCCAGGCCGCTGTCATACCCCTTTTCCTCAATCTGCGCCAGGACTTCCTGGCAGAGCGCGTCCATCTGCCCGAAGACAGCAGCCGCCTTCAGCTCCAGAACTGCCGGCGGACGGGATACATCCAGGCTCCGCACACAAATATCGAATCTTCCGTTTCCCGCCTCCCGGTTGGATTTTACCAAGCAGTCCTGCATATTTCCCAAAACGCCGAGAAGAAACCCATGGTAAAATGACTCTCTGCCGTCCATAAAGCTGATCGTCTGCCGCAGAAGGCCGGACAGCTCCTCCTCAAAAACCGGGGCGTCCCCGGCTTCCAGGGCCTGGTAGAGTCTGCTCAGATCCCGTCTGCCCACCTCCTCCCGAAACCAGCTCCGTATACTATTCTCATAAATAGATGCAATCTCCGCATTGGGGATTGCCAGGGAGGCGTAGGCGGTATTCCCCTCCATCCGCATGGACACCATCTTTAAATATCCTGTAAAAAACAGAAAATTCCATAGATTATCCTGTGATTCATACATCGTGTCATACGTCACATCCTCATGGATAGGCTTTTCTATGGACTTTCCCTGCTCCAGCTCCTCCAGCTCATGTTTTACGGACAAATCCGCCCTTTTCACAAGCTCCTTTACAATGCTGTTGGAGCTGGTGTTGGACCAGTAAGGGCGGGGAAATGCGCTTGGATTCGCAGCCAAAGCGTTCACATAGCTGACCACGCTCCACGGATTATAGACCTCCCGGCCCCCAAAGCAGTATCCGTCATACCACTTCTTCATCAAGTCTATGCTCTTTTCGCACCCATAATCCTCCAGCATCCGCTCCACTTCTTCTTCAAGGAAGCCAAAATACTCCGCGTAGGAATCGCTGAGAATTGAGACTACATTCAGGTTATTGAGTCCTGTAAAAATGGATTCCTTGGAAATGCGCAGGCAGCCTGTAACAACTGCAAATTCCAGGCTCGGATTTCCCTTTAGGGCAGACTCAAACAGCGAGCGGATAAAATCCGACATTTCCTTATAAAACCCATTAAAATATGCATTCTCCAAGGGTACGTCATATTCGTCCAGCAGAATAACCGCCCGCCTTCCTCCGGCCTGATACAGACAGTCCGATAGGAAGCGCAGCGCCGTCACATAGTCCTCCTCCCGGCCCTGCCCCTCCGCCATATTGATAAAGCGCCTCCTGTCAGCAGAAAGCGCCAGGGAATCCGCCGCCTTCAGGTGCCGCTTATATTCCCGCTCTATCTCCTCCCGCAGGCAGGCAAAGGCAAGCCTTTTGTCCGGCTGCCTGGCTGACTTTAACGAAAGGCTGATAACGGGATATTTATTTCTCTGTGCGGTAATCGCATCCCCAGCCTCCATGATCGAGAGGCCATCAAACAGCGCCCGGTTCCTGCTGTTTTCCTCCTCGCTTCCCGTATCCTCAAAAAACCTCTGCAGCATATTGAGTGTCAGGGTCTTTCCAAAGCGCCTGGGACGGGTAAAAAGATTCACCTTTCCCTTCTTCTCCCACAGCTCCTTGATGAACAGCGATTTATCCACATAATAATAGCCGTCCCGAATCATATCTCCAAAATCGTCTATCCCAATGGGAAGCGGTCTCAATGCCATTTTCCTGCCCTCCGAAACGCAAACCGTTGTCTTTTCTTACCATTTTACTCCATTTGCCCCGCAAAGACAATTTTGTTAATAACTTAACATTCTCTTTGTCTTTTGAAAAAACCATGGTATACTACTAACCAATAAATTTTACGCGGCCTTTGCCTATTTTTTACAGATGCCCGCCGCTGCCGCGGCCCTGCGGCCGGCTGGGGCGGCATCCCGGGCGGCTGCGCTTCCAGGGAGGAAAATACTTATGGATCAGAGAAATCTTACGCTGCTGACAGACCTGTACGAGCTCACCATGATGCAGGGCTATTTTAAGGAGAAGGACGCCAACGAGACGGTGGTCTTTGATATGTTCTACCGCACCAATCCCCACGGCAACGGCTTCACCATCTGCGCAGGCCTGGCGCAGCTCATCGACTATATAAAGGACCTGCATTTCGCGCCGGACGACATAGAGTACCTGCGAAGCGTAGGGATGTTTGAGGAGGATTTTCTGGAATATCTGCGGGATTTCCGCTTTACCGGCGATATCTGGGCCATCCCCGAGGGCACCGTGGCCTTTCCCCGGGAGCCCCTTGTGAAGGTCATCGCCCCCATCATGCAGGCCCAGCTCATTGAGACTGCCCTCTTAAACCTCATCAACCACCAGAGCCTCATCGCCACCAAGACGGAGCGCATTGTCTACGCCGCCAAGGGGGACGGGGTGATGGAGTTCGGCCTGCGCCGGGCCCAGGGGCCGGACGCGGGAACCTACGGGGCTCGGGCCGCCATGATCGCGGGCTGCATCGGCACCTCCAACGTGCTCTGCGGGAAGATGTTCGACGTGCCTGTGAAGGGAACCCATGCCCACAGCTGGATCATGAGCTTCCCCGACGAGCTCACCGCCTTCCGCACCTATGCCCGGCTCTACCCCTCCGCCTGCATCCTGCTGGTGGACACCTATGACACCTTAAAATCCGGGGTTCCCAACGCCATCAAGGTCTTCACCGAGATGCGCCAGGCCGGCATCCCCCTGACCTTCTACGGCATCCGTCTGGACAGCGGCGACCTGGCCTACCTCTCCAAGAAGGCCAAAAGGATGCTGGACGAGGCGGGCTTTTCCGACGCCGTGATCTCCGCCTCCAACGACTTAGACGAGTACCTCATTGACAGCTTAAAGATGCAGGGCGCGGCCATCAACTCCTGGGGCGTGGGCACCAACCTGATCACCTCCAAGGACTGTCCCTCCTTCGGCGGCGTGTACAAGCTGGCCGCAGTCAAGGACAAGGCTACGGGCAATTTCATCCCCAAGATCAAGCTGTCTGAGAATGCGGAGAAGATCACCAACCCGGGAAATAAGACCATCTACCGCATCTACGACAAGGAGACCGGCAAGATCACCGCGGACCTCATCTGCCTGGTGGGGGAGACCTTTGACACGAATAAGTCCCTGCTCCTCTTCGATCCCATCGAGACCTGGAAGAAGACCCTTCTGGCCCCCGGCACCTACACCATGCGGGAGCTTTTGGTCCCCATTTTCAAGGACGGGGAATGCATCTACGAATCCCCCAAGGTCATGGACATCCAGGCCTACTGCAAAAAGGAGCTTGACACCCTCTGGGATGAGTCCCGCCGCCTAATCAACCCCCACGAGGTCTACGTGGATCTGTCCAATGAGCTGTGGCACACCAAGCAGCAGCTTCTGGACTCCTATCACAGGGGACGCTGAGCCATGGGGCGCACCTCGGACAGCCGCGCTTCAAATCGATCCTTTCTGGTATCTGCGGGGATCCTTGTGGGATAGCTGCCGTCAAAGCAGGCGCTGCAGAATCCGCAGCCGCCTGCAAGGCAGCTCAATTTCTCAGCGGGCAGATACCCCAGCGAGTCGGCCCCGATGATTTTGCAAATTTCAGAAATACTGTGCCTGCAGGCAATCAAATGCTCCTCCGAATCAATGTCCGTCCCGTAATAGCACGGATGCAGAAAGGGCGGCGATGAGATGCGCACATGGATCTCCTTGGCCCCGGCGTCCCGAAGCAGCTTTACCACACGCCCCATGGTATTGCCCCGCACGATGGAGTCATCCACCAGAACAACCCGCCTGTCTTTTACGCTCTCCTCTATGGCAGCAAGCTTAATCCTCACGCTGTCTAACCTTGCCCCCTGCCCCGGCGATATAAATGTCCTGCCAATGTATTTATTCTTTATCAGCCCGATGCCGTAAGGGATGCCGGACTCCTCGCTGAAGCCCAGCGCCGCGTCAAGGCCCGAGTCAGGGGCGCCAATGACAAGGTCCGCTTCTGCTGGATGGAATTTCGCGAGAATTTTTCCCGCCATTATCCGGGAGGCGTGGACGGAAACTCCATCTATAACAGAGTCCGGGCGGGCAAAATATATGTACTCAAAGACGCACAGCTTTTTGTCCTTCTTTTGGCAGT
>CALWMT010000251.1 GCA_944382045.1 uncultured Enterocloster sp.
AAATTGAGATGATTCTTTTCAGCGTCAATCCTGCCTTTGACCTGCTTCCGCCCAGCGAAGATATGAATACCTATTTTGTGGACACCTACGAGGAGGGATTGGGAGGCATTCACCCGGAGCGGGCTGCACTCTACCGGATCTGCGAGCAGCAGGGAGTGGGGATTACGGTGATGAAGGGGTACGCGGGAGGCCGCCTCTTTGACGCGAAGACGTCGCCCTTCGGCGTGGCCTTAACGCCCGTTCAGTGCATCCATTATGCCCTGACACGCCCGGCAGTGGCGAGCATTTTGGCAGGCTTTGACACCCCGGAGCATGTGAGGGAGGCGGTGTCCTATGAGACAGCTCCGGAGGAGGCGAAGGACTATGCAAGCGTCCTTGCCCATGCGCCCCGCCACGCCTACTCCGGCCAGTGCACCTATTGCGGCCACTGCGCGCCCTGTCCTGCGGGAATTGATATCGCCATGGTAAATAAGCTCTATGATCTGGCCTTGATGCAGAAGGAAGTGCCGGATTCCCTGCGGGCCCATTACCAGGGGCTTTCGGCAAATGCGGCGGACTGCATTGCCTGCGGCGGCTGCGAGGGGCGGTGCCCGTTCGGCGTTCCCGTGATGGAGCGGATGGAGAAGGCGAAGGAGATCTTCGGGCAGTGAAAGCTGCCAAGGCGGAGCGTCTGCAGCTTTTCTGAGGGGTAAGGGGGAGATGGATTAAAAAGAGAACCTGCAGCAGCCCTCGCGCAGCAGGTTCCCCTCACCGACAATGGCCTCAGTCCCGCCCACTTCCAAAAAATGTCAGAAGATACAGCCCGCAGAGCCCTACCAGGCCGTAGATCACCCGGCTGAACTGTTACTGCAAAATACGATATCTATATTGAGGACGATTGGAATTATGGACAATACGTACAGCCTTACCCAGCATGCAGAGCTTCTCAAAGCGATTTTAAGGAATAATGAGCTCTCTATCTGCCAGTACCTGACCAAAGAGGATGCCCTGGTGATCTATGACAGGTCATTGGCCGTGAGGCAGGTGCTGCCCGGCTATCTCCGCCATCTGGAGGAAAGAGCTGCCATCCACCCGGAGGATCGCTGGAAGGTGCAGGAATTCTTCCAGGGGAAGATACATGGAGAGATGGAAGTGCGTCTGCAGAGGAAGACAGGGCCGGCTAAGATGCTTGTCCAGATTCTGTCCATAAAGGACATGGAACCGGCAGTCTGCATTCCTGTAGCCATCCGGGATGTTACTCAGGAGAAGCACAGGGAGGCGGTGCTGGAGGATCAGGCCAAGAGGGACTCCCTGACCATGCTTTACAATCGTCTTTTTGGGAGAGAGCTTATTGGAGAATATCTGAAAAATAAAGATCCCTATGCCACCTGCGGAATGATCATGATCGATGTGGATTATTTCAAATACGCCAATGATACCTATGGCCATCTGTTTGGGGACGAAGTGCTTGCGGCGGTGGCCCGGATTCTTAGGGGGATGTTTGACAAAAAGGATGTGCTCATGCGGGCCGGCGGGGATGAATTTGTGGTGTTTTTAAAGGACATCAGTCACTCATCCCTGGTTAAGAAGACGATGCAGCTGATAAAGTCCGTCCGGGAGCTGCGCTTTGAGGGAAAGGATTACGCGCCAACCTGCAGCGCGGGGGTGTGTTTTCTTCCGGAAAATATTTCCGGCTACACTTACGACCAGCTCTTTGAAAACGCGGACTGGGCCCTGTACCGGGCGAAGGAGGAAGGGAGAAACCGCTATGTGTTCTGCGATAATCTCCAGAGATTTGAGATCTCCCGCCAGGACGGGCTTCCCAGAGAAAATATTGATATCCGCTATCTGCACAATGACATTATCTCCACGGCATTTGAGATATTTGAAAAGATGAGCAGCTTTTCAGCGGCCCTCAAACTTCTCATGGAGGTGATTGGCTATCGCTTCCAGCTGGACCGGATCACGGTTATCCGCACGGATATCCAGGAGAAAAATACAGGCCGCCAGTACCAGTGGTTGTCGGAATACGCCCCGGAGGTATTAAAGGAGAATGGAAGCTTTATCAAGGAGGATTTTCTGACGCTGTTTCAGAGCTACGACGAGTATCAGACCACGGTGCTCCAGCACGACAACATGGGGATGTATTCTCCCGGCGGCGCTGCCCTCCTGATGCAGGGAAAGGCCAAGACCGTGCTCTATGCCGCCATGTACTGCGAGGGCAAGTACACCGGCGCTATCTCCTATGTGACCTGCCGGGAAAAGCGGCATTGGTCCCGGCAGAACCGGAAGGAGCTGGGGGAGGTGACCAAGATTATCTCCGCCCATCTGGCCAAGAGCCAGGCAGTGAATCAGGCGAATTTAGTAGGAGCGCTTTGGAGCGAGTATGACAGCCTGACAGGACTTCTCTCCTTTTCCCGGTTCCGGGAGGAGGCGGAGCGGCTGATTGTGGGGGGATACGCAGACTCCCACATGATGCTTTACAGCGATTTTGCGGGATTCAAATATTTCAATCAGAAGTACAGTTATACTATGGGGGATCAGCTTTTAAAGGAATTCGGCAGTTTCTTTTTTGAAAAAATGGAGCAGGCGGAGTCAGGGATTTTCTGCCGGGTTGTGGCGGATCAGTTCTTGATGATGATTCCCTGTGATAGAAGAACGGATATAGAGGAGAAGATTGACCGGTTCAACAAGGAGTTTGAGCAGCAGCAGGCAGGGAAATTCCAAGGCTCCCGGATCCGGATCCGCACCGGGGTCTATCTCATTGAGCCGGAGTGCGTGGGCGCCTCTGTGGCCATCGACGCAGCCAACTACGCGCGCAAGCAGATAGGAGCGGGAAGCCTGCTCTCGGTTCGGATTTATGATGAGACTCTTAAAAAGAAGCAGCAGCTGGAAAATGAGATTGTCAACGGGATTGACGAGGCCATGCAGGAGAGGCGCTTTGAGATATTTCTCCAGCCAAAGATTGCCCTGGCGGACGGAAGAGTAGTGGGGGCCGAAGCCCTTGTGCGCTGGCGGACAACGGAGGGGGACATCCTGCCGCCTGCCGCCTTTGTTCCTCTTTGCGAGGCAGGCGGCCGGATAGAGGATATGGATTTTTATGTGTTTGAGCGGGTGGCGGAGTTTTTGGCCAGGAACAGGGAGCTGGGAAGGGAGCAGGTGCCCATTTCCGTGAACGCCTCTATTCTTCACGCCTCGGATCCCCAGGCGGTTGAAAAGTACCTGCGCATATTGGAGAGGCATGGGATCGATCCTGAATATACGGAAATCGAGCTGACGGAGACGGCCACGGTGGAGGAATATGAGAACGCTAAGCGCTGGTTTGGACAGCTGCGGGAGACAGGCATCCACACGGCTATGGATGACTTTGGCGCCGGCTATTCCGTGCTGAACTCCGTGATTGACATCCCTGTGGATACGGTGAAGCTGGATCGGGCCTTTATCCGCAACTGTACGGCTGACGGCAGGGGGATATTTCTCTTAAAGCGGGTGGTGGGAATGATCAAGGGCCTGGGGTATCACGTGGTCTGCGAGGGCGTGGAGACCCGGGAGCAGTCCGATATTTTAAAGGAGGCAGGCTGTGAGCAGGGGCAGGGCTTCCTCTTTGCAAAGCCCCTTCCCATCGAGGAGTATGAACAGCTTGTATACCATGGAAAATAGCCATGGCACAGTTTTGCGCAAGGCGCTGCGGCCTGCTCTTTTCGCGCTGTGCGCCTGCTCCGCACGGAATCAAAAGAGGAGGGAGACATTATGGATAAGAACGAACAGTGGCTCAAATGGGCGGTGGAGCTGCAGGCCCTGGCCCAAGCTGGCCTGTATTACGCTCAGGATGATTACAGCAGGGAGCGCTACGGCAGAATCCGGGAGATTGCTGCGGAGATGGTGAGTTTTAAGACGGATATTTCCCTGGAAAAGGTCAAGGATTTGTTCTGCTGCGAGATTGGATACCAGACGCCCAAGCTGGACACCCGCGCGGCTATTTTTAAGGACGGAAAGATTCTCCTTGTCCACGAAAAAAACGGTACCTGGTCCCTGCCCGGCGGG
>CALWMT010000252.1 GCA_944382045.1 uncultured Enterocloster sp.
GCTCCGCCCCGCGCTTAAGGACAGCTGGCTGCTCAGAAGCCGATGTAAACCGCCCGCGCCCTCCTGCCTGGGCATCCCCCTCCGCCTGGGCGGAAACCAAAACCACGGTCTCAATCTCCTCATCATCCTTGTGCTCTCCGTGAAGAATATAGCCGGTCCGGGCAGTCTTCTCCTCCAGCCAATAGCTATATTCCAGGCTGATGAAATTCTCATACGTCTCATCCCGGTCCGCCAGCATATCATCCCTGGCAGAGGTATCCTCCTGCCGGTTTTCCTCGTCATCGTTCTGCGCGTGGAAATCGCATGTGGCTGCGCAGAGCTCCTGCTCCGCCTGCCACTGCTCGCGCAGGCGGTCATTTTCCTCCTCGCAGCTGCACTCCTCCTCGGCCTCATGGTCACACTCCACCCACTCCGGAGCCGGATGGCCAAGGCAGTAGGTCTTGCTGTAGGCATAGCTGCGCACATCCGTATGGCTGGCATACCCGTCCCCGTCCGTGGTAATGGTATCACAGAGATATTCCTCCTCCGGCTGAGGAGACATGCAGTTTACATAAATCTGGCCTGTGGTTCCATCCGGCTCCCCCTCGGTATAGCCCTCTTCATTTACCTGGGAAAAATCAAATGCCTCCCACACATTGAAGGTGGTCCCCTCCAAAGGCTGATTGGTCTCCGCGCAGTATTTCTCCAAATCAATGGTATAATTGGATTCAAAGGTCTCGCTGTGGCGGTACAGCGCAAGCTCACTTGTCTGTGTATCCTGGGAATTTACGCTGAAGCTGGCCACAGCCGCGTCCAGCTCCCGCTCCAGCCAGCCAAACTGAGTCTGCAGAGAGCTGTTTACCGGCGTGAGCAGATAGAGAAAATACCGGGAGCTGGCTCCTGGAATCTCCCCGGACTGTACAGTTCCCGATGGCTCCCCAGCCCCCTCATAGCGAAATGTGATGCTTTTTCCGTCCTGGGCGAGCTGCCAGCTCCACCCGTCTCCCGGAAATGTCCATGTGGTTGATGCAAGCTGCGGGCAGGCGCTGATATCCAATGTCAGCCCATAGCCCCCATCCTTTAACTCCATTCTCTGCTCCGTGCCGCTCCAGGCGGGAAGCCCAGAGGACGCATTTCCTTCCTCCGCCATCCCGTCCACAATATAGGACCTCATGCTCTCAAAGAGTCCCATCACATCCGCGCCAGGCATCACCGCCTGGAGCTGCCTGGCCGCCTGCTCCTGGACCGTCCAGTTATCCTCATAGCCGGCCAGACACCCCCAGATATACACCTGGACCATGGCGTACCGCTCCATCACGAAAAAATTTTCCGAGGTGGTCCACTCATAGGCCAGATACATATGCTTAAAGCGGTCCAGAGTACCCACATAGGGCATGGAGCCGCCATTTGAAATATCATATCTTGTGTAATTCATCACTGAATGGTTTGGCAGCTTCCGTCCCGGCTGCAGACAGAAGCTGGGAAGTATCTCCGCCCCGTATTGAAGAGAATAATAAGTGATGGAATGGTGCATTTTCCCAAACACGTTCAAATTTTTTTGCTGAAATGCGTCACCCCGTATGGACATGGACACGGTCCCTTCTGTCCGCTCCTCCTGTCCCATCCCCGCCCCCTGAAATTCCGCCGCTGGCTCTGCAGCCAGAGCAGAAACAGAAGCGGGGCTCCACAGCATAACAAATGCCAGTGCCAGCGCCAATGGGCGCTTCCATGCTTTTAAATCCCCCATGTTCCTTCCTTTCCTGCACAAAAAGAAAGAACCTCCGGCCTGCCGCCTGTCATCCCGGCCTGCCAAAGGTTCCCGTTATCTGAATGCTTGTTACTTCACAAATATCTGCGCCGCGCACACCTGCAGTCCCTTCACGCAGATGCCCACACCTGTCTGCGTCCAATCCGGCGCATGGTTAGACAAAATGGTATCCCGATGGGCTGGAGAATTCATCCACGAATTCACAATGCGCTCCGCAATCCCCTGTTCATCTAAAAATACCCGTCCCACCTGGGCCAGATTCTCGCTGGTCCACTCATAGGGCACCTCCACGGCCGTGGAGGAAGCGCTCCCATCCGGCCGCAGATGCCCAAAATCCTCTGCGGACTCCTGGGCCCTCACTGCCGCATTTTCCATCAAAACCGGGTGCTCCGTCAGGGCATCCAGCCCATTCTCCCTGCGCGCTTCATTCACAAGGCGGATTACCTCCCTGCTGATTCTCTCCAGATCCAGATTCGGCCCCCGAAGGGTCATCTCGTCCGGGTCATAGGTCTGTGTCAAAACCTGTCCATCCACCACGCAGGCTCCATCCTTATTCACCTGCACCATCCCATCGCAGAGAAATGTGTCCGTGTACAGATAACCATTTTCATCAAAATAATACAGCTCATAGATGCCATCCTGGTTCCCATCCAGCCACCGGGACCAGTTTTTGGGATAGCTCCCGTCATCCTCCTGCCACCACCAGCCGATATCGTCCCGCATCCACTGGCCTGCCTGGACGCACTGCGCCCCTAATACGATACTCATGGCAAAAGCCGCTGCTGCTCCTGCAAATTTCTTTTTCATAAAAATCTATCTCCTATTCTGCCTTTGCGCCGCCGCGCTCAGCCGCGTAGGACGCCGCTAAAGGCCATTGTATCGTAACAGTTCAGACAGCGGGCATACCCCAAAGGGCACCTAGTCTTCTTGCCCGGCCAATAGGCCGGACAAGAAGCATCGGATGTCCATACCCCGGAGGGCACCTAGTCCGATGTGTAAACAGGGGCGAAAACATACTTACAAGCGAGCTTGACGTCTATTTTCGCCCCTGTTTACCCGCCGTCTGAACTGTTACCTTATATTGACAGCCCCTTATTTTCTTGTCAAGGTGCGGGGATTCAAATTCCAACTGTCCCGGGTAATCTGGAATGTGTCTGAAAATTACTTTTTCCGACTCTTGAATCTGCGGCCGATTCGGCCAAAATAAAAAGATAAAGCTAAAACATGTTTTGGTTGCACGGAGAACTCCGTGCAGGTATTTATAAAATAGCACATATCTCCCCCCGCGTCAATGGGTGAGGGAAATATTTTTAATAACTTTGTTACTGCTCAGCCGTGCGCGGATATAGGCCTCCGGAGGCATTCCATGCTTGCTTGGCAGAGCATACGGAGACTTATTCGCATAGGGATGATAATCCCGGCTTACACTGTTACAAATGGCATTCTCCCCCATTGGCTCTGTCATTGCTTTTCGCTTAAATGCCTGTAATTCTCCAGCATCTCCTGGGAGAACCCGAGAAGCCTTGCTCCCTCCTCCAGCTTTAGAGACGGGCTGTTTTTTAAAAGATTGCGCAGGCTCTCATATCGGCCTTCACTTCTTCCCTCATTTCTTCCTTCGCGTCTCCCCTCATTTTTTCCTTCTATCCAGCCCTTTCGCTCCCCTTCGGCCCGCTTCGCTTCCAGCTTATCCGCAAACAACTCATTTAACGCATCACACACGGTTTCTCCCTCCTCATAAATCTTCCAATTTGCACGCACAATCAGATCCATCACTGCACTGTACAGAGGATTTCCATCTTTCCCCTTATACGCCCGAGCCAATGCCTCCACATCCTCCCGCATCTGCAGGTTTTGGCGCAGACGGCTCAGCCATACATTCTCCCCTTTATCCAGCTCCCTCTGCACCACCACCTGCATCGGAAACAGCATCCCCTCCACATAATAGATGCCCGGATACGCCTGCTCTATCCGTATCCTGTGCTGTCTTTTCAAATATGCCAACAGCCTTCTCGGATAGCGGTCTCCAATCAGGGTAATTGTGATTTCCTCCGGCGGAATTTCCTGCTCCCGCTGGGTATTCGACTGGAGCAGCCCGGCATAGCTCACCACCTTGAAAAAGCTGTTGACCGTGTGGCTCTTTTCCGGACTTTTGTACTCCAGGATATTATAGCGTTTAAAAATACGGCCAATCTGCTTTTGAATCTCCGCATCCTTCTCCTTCTTGATTATCAGGGTGTCGATGCGCAGAGGACCGCTTGTCAAGTTATACTCCTT
>CALWMT010000253.1 GCA_944382045.1 uncultured Enterocloster sp.
GGGAAGGGAGGACAAAAAGGATGACGGAGCAGGAAATCAATAGGCTGGTATCCATACAGAGAAGATATTTTAGGACTGGGGCGACCCTTTCCATTGAGGGGCGGCTTGACGCCCTGAGGCGGCTCTACGCCGCCGTTTCCCAGCATGAGGGAGAGATTTGTCAGGCCCTCAAGAGGGATTTGGGAAAGAGCGGCTTTGAGAGCTATATGTGCGAGACCGGCATGGTGCTGGAGGAAATCAGCTACATGATAAAGCACCTTCGGCGGTTTGCCGCGGAGCGCACGGTGCCAACGCCCTTGGCCCAGTTTCACTCCCGAAGCTTTGTAAAGCCTTCGCCCTACGGCGTGGTGCTGATTATGAGCCCCTGGAACTATCCCTTTATGCTGACCCTTTCTCCGCTGGTGGATGCTTTGGCAGCGGGAAATACCGCAGTGGTGAAGCCCAGCGCCTATTCGCCCCATACCAGCCAGGTGATTGAAAAGCTGCTCCGCCAGTGCTTCCCGGCCCATTATGTGGCGGTGGTTACGGGGGGACGGGCCGAGAACACCTGTCTGCTTGGCGAGCATTTTGACTACATTTTCTTTACAGGAAGCCAGGCTGTGGGCCGGGAGGTGATGCGAAGCGCCGCAGAGCACCTGACGCCCGTCACTCTGGAGCTGGGGGGAAAGAGTCCCTGCATTGTGGACGAGACGGCAGATATCCGGCTGGCTGCCCGGCGGATTGTCTTTGGAAAATATTTAAACTGCGGCCAGACCTGTGTGGCCCCGGATTATATTTACTGTCACCGCGCGGTAAAGGGGCAGCTGGTGAAGGAGATAAAAAAGCAGATAAGGAGGCAGCTTGGCCGGGAGCCTCTGGACAATCCCAATTATGGGAAAATCATCAACGAGAAGCACTTTGACCGGCTTCTCAGCCTCATGGAGGAGAAAAAAATCGTCTGCGGCGGCCGTTCGGACCGGGAATCCCTGCGGATAGAGCCAACAGTTATGGAGCCAGTGAGCTTTTCCGACGCTGTGATGCAGGAGGAGATTTTCGGGCCCATTCTTCCCATCCTGGTGTTTGACCACATAGGGGAGGTAATCCGCAATGTGAACGCCATGCCTCATCCCCTGGCCCTCTATATTTTCACCTCCGACAAACGGGCGGCGAAAAAGGTGCTCGCCCGCTGCGGCTTCGGCGGCGGCTGCGTGAACGATACCATCATCCACCTGGCCACTTCGGAGATGGGCTTCGGGGGCTTTGGGGAGAGCGGCATGGGCGCGTACCACGGGAAGGCCGGCTTTGATACATTTACCCACTATAAAAGTATTGTGGACAAAAAGACCTGGCTGGACCTGCCCATGCGCTACCAGCCCTACCGGAGGATATGGGAGAGGGCGGTGCGCCTCTTCCTGCGGTAGGGGCCCGGGTGGCCAGGTCCGCCCCGCTCTGGGCTAATCCTCCAGTGAGAAGCTGTCCATGGGGTCCAGACCGCCGAAGTGCTTATTTTTATATTCCAGCAGAAGGGCGGTGCAGTCTGCGGCCTGGGCCTTTATGGCCAGGTCCAGATACTCAGAAATCTGGGCCAGGGTGGTGCCGGCAAGATACCCCGCCACGGCGGCGCTGTCATCCTCCTCAATCCGGCGGGGAATGGTGAGCCGGTCCAAAATGCTGATGACATGGTTTGCCTGGCGGTCGAACTTAATGCAGGTAAAGCGGTGGATGTAGAAGGCAGGATTCCCCTTTCCATCCAGCCGCACAGCATACTCCGCGCCGCAGCTGGCCAGGCTCAGCGCTGTGCCGTCCGGGGCATTCCTCTCATAGCGGACGGTAATCCCGTGCTTTTCCCGATGAAACAGATAAGCGGTTTGGATGGGGCAGTCTGCGTATCGGTCCGGACGGATATCCTCCTTTCGGTAAACCGGCTCCCACATCTGGGGAAAGAGCTGTTTTAAATTATGGGCCAGAAAATAATTCTGCCACGCCGCCACGTCCCCGTGGGCCATCTCCATGGGATGGGCGGCTCCAATGGGGTCCTGACCTATGACATAGAGAGCGCCTGCGCTGTCAATCGTCTGATTTCCTTTCAATATAAATGTCTTTCCCTTCTGGTTCCACACAACGAGCTCTGCCACAGCGCGAAGCAGGGGATTGCTGCCTTCGTAGGAGGCCTGCCAGGCGTCAGGAGAGATGGTTTTGCCCGTCAGGAAATCCTCGAAAATATGATTCTTTTTGTTTGCAATAATCTGTTTGGCGTCTTTCTTGAGCTGGGAAAACGCCTCGCTGGCCGCCTTGTACTTTTCCGGGTCTGCGCCCCGCTTGGGGATGGTTTTGGAAGGCTTTTTTGCGCCGGGAGCTTCGATGAGAAAGCTTAGGTCCGGCTGCAGGCAGGCGGACACTGTCCCATTTCCCAGGTCAAAGCTCTTTGTTCCCTGGGCATCCAACCCGATATCGTACAGGTACTGGTCCCGAAGAATGTCCTCGCTCAGCCCGCGCATCTCGGCGTATGCGTGCAGCTTATGGTTCGCATCGGCTAAGAGCAGGGCCTCCTGGCTGTCGTTTAAAAGCACGGCATTCTGTACGGGAATGATTTTGCGGAGCTTACGGGGGCAATAATAGAGGCGGTAATTCTGAAATAGCCGGACCGCAAGAGGCCCATCCCCGTAACGGAAGAGAACGGGGAGAAACAGCCGCTGTGCCTTTTCGTCCGGGAGCGCTCTGAAAATGCTCTGGAGCGTATCCATAAGGCTTCTTTTGTCCAGCCTTTTAGCTGCTTCATCAGCTAGGGGGCTGAAGGAAAAATAGATAGACTCCGCGTAATAACGAGATTCGCTTTGCCGGACGTATTCCGCGATAAGGAGCGTTAGGTATTCCGGGGGAGCGGGCTGTCCGCTTTCTGCCAGAAGAACCGGGGGAAGCTCCATGAGTCCGCATTTCATCAGGACGCTTCCTGCCGCGATTTTTTTCAGCTGCTTGTTCACCTTAATGAAAAAGGGGTCTTCGGAGAAGGAGGCAGAGCCGCCTTTGGAGGGCACACCGGCGTCTGTCTGTTCTGATGCGGCGTCGTCCGTCTGGTCCGGTGCAGCGGCATGCTGCGCTATCGCGCCGGCAAGCTCCCTGAGCTCTGGGTGGGCGGAGGCCTCCAGCTTTTTTTGAACCTTCTTTTTATTATCCGCATTGATGAGCCTGAGGGCAATGAGTGCGTGGATATAGGAGGGGGAACCGTCCTCCTCTGCGAATTTGAGAACCTTGTTCAGCTTCTGAGCCAGATATTCTGCAAATATTTTCCGATACGCCTCGTCCACTGGCAGGTTCTCATCCTGCAGGCGCAGAAGCATGGCTTTCACCCGGCCATCCTCGCTTACAGTGAAGCCCTCATGGCTTCCCGCCGCAAGAAGCTTGTCATAGTGTACGGCCTCCTTCGGAGTAAGCGGGAGCAGATAGTCCTGCTCTACGTTCCCTTCATAATAAAAATGAGCATTTCGAAATATGGCGACCACATGGGCCGGTTCTTGGTTTTCCCTGAGGACGGTCATCTCCACTGATTTGCGGGTGGCGAACATCATCCCGTTTATGGAGGATTCGGTCATGGTCAGGCGCTTTAGGGCAGAGCAGCCAAAAAAGGTCCTGCAGGCGACTTCTACCTTGTGATTGGGAAAGATAACTTCGATAAGGTTTTTACAGCCGGAAAAGGCTCCTATTCCGTCATAGGGCTCCGCAGGGCCTTCAATTTTCTGCAGGCTGTCTGGAAGGACAACCCGCGTCAGGCTGTGCCGGACACTGTCTCCGCCAAGGAAATTACGGGTCAGCGTGGTTACGCCTTCCGGGACAATTAAATCACCCCCCTCCCGAATTGGCTCCCACATGGAGCGCTGTTAATACGCCGTCGCTGATTACGAAATCATATGAACTGTACATTTTTCCTCCTCCTGGCTGCTTTGAAATAGATGCCTTTATTATATAGGACCCGCGGAGGAAAGTCCAGACTGGCTGAAAA
>CALWMT010000254.1 GCA_944382045.1 uncultured Enterocloster sp.
GGTAGGAATGGACGCTTCGCCCATTTACCCGCGTAATCACATCCCCCGGCTGGATTCCCGCCGCCTGGGCGGGATATCCCTCCTGCACATCCATGACCCGGGCGGTAGCCCGCCCCGTGGCGCCCACTAAAATTAGAGCCAGGACAAAGGCCAGAAGGAAATTGAACACCGGGCCTGCTGCCACCACCAGGATGCGCGAAAGCACCGGCTTATTGTTAAATGCCCTGGGGTCCTTATCCTCCTCGTCCTCCCCCAGCATCATGCAGGAGCCCCCAAAGGGAAGGGCCTTGATGGAATACCGGGTCTCCCCCCTCTGAACGGAGACAAGCCTCGGCCCCATTCCCAGGGAAAACTCCAAAACCCCGATTCCGCATAATTTTGCCAGCAAAAAATGGCCGAACTCATGGAAAAGAATAATCAATCCCAGAATCAATACCGCCAAAAGTAAGCTCATCCAGTCGTCCTCTCTCTGCAAAACTTAGTAACCGTTCAAACGGCGTATGAACTATTACAAAACTCGCGGGCCCAGGCCTCCGCCTCCAAAATCTCCTCCAGGCTGGGATTCTCCGCCTGGCGGCAGCGCTCCATCGCACCGGAGATAAGGTCCGTGATGGCCAGATAAGGGATTTTTCTGTCAAGAAACAGAGCCACCGCCTCCTCGTTGGCCGCATTGAACACCGTGGGCATGATTCCCCCCTTCCGGCCCGCCGCAAAGGCAAGGGCCAGGCCCTGGAAGGTCTCCATATCCGGCTCCTCGAAATCAATCTCCCGAAGCCTTCCGAAGTCCAGCCTGTCTCCCGGCAGATACCGCCGCTCCGGATAATACAGGGCATACTGGATGGGAAGCTTCATATCCGGGGTGCCAAGCTGGGCAATCACTGCCCCGTCCGTAAACTCAATCATGGAATGTATCACGCTGGTGGGCTGAATCACCACCTGAATCTGGTCAAAATCCACCCCGAAGAGCCAGCGGGCCTCCATGACCTCCAGCCCCTTATTCACCATGGTGGAGGAATCAATGGTAATCTTCCTTCCCATGGACCAGCTGGGATGCTTTAGGGCGTCCTCCACCGTGACGCCTTGAAGCTCCTCCCGCTTCTTTCCCCTAAAGGGCCCGCCGGAGGCTGTGAGGTGTATTTTATGGATGGGATTTCCTCCCGCTCCCTGAAGGCACTGAAAGATGGCGGAGTGCTCGGAGTCCACCGGGAGAATCCGCACGCCCTTCTCCTTCGCGAGGGGCATAATCAGGTGGCCTGCAGTGACCAGGGTCTCCTTATTTGCCAGGGCAATGTCCTTCCCCGCCTCCATAGCCGCTATGGTTGGGCGCAGTCCAATCATGCCCACCACTGCGGTGACCACCATCTGGGCATCCGTCCCGGCGGCGGCCTCCACAAGGCCATCCATCCCCCAGACTACCCGCACGTCAAGGTCCCGCACACGCTCCTTAAGCTCCCGCGCCGCAGCCTCCTCCCAGAGGCAGGCCACCCGGGGGTGAAACTCGCGTATCTGCCGCTCTAAGGCGGCCGCATTTTTTCCCGCAGCCAGCGCTGTAACCTGGATATCCCTGTTATTTCTCACTACCTCCAGTGTCTGGGTGCCGATGGAGCCCGTGGAGCCCAGAACCGCAATTTTCCTCTCCATAACTTATATTCTCTCCCTACTGCAGAAATGTCATCGCAAAATAAATGGCCGGAGCTGTAAATATCATGCTGTCAAACCGGTCCAGGATCCCGCCGTGTCCCGGTATCAGGTGCCCGTAATCCTTGATATTGTGGTTGCGCTTGATGGCCGAGGCCGCCAGATCCCCTACCTGGGAGATGAGAGCGCCGATGGCGCAGCCCAGGGCGCAGGCCATCCGCGGGTCAGAGAATTCATCCATTCCCCCGCCCACCACAGAGGCGTAGAGGAATCCCAGAAGCGCCGCCCCGGCCGCGCCGCCCACAGCCCCCTCGATGGACTTCTTGGGGCTTAAGCGGGGAGCCATCTTATGCTTTCCGATGAGCATTCCCACGCAGTAGGCGCAGGTATCACAGCCCCAGGAGCTTAAAAATATGAGCCACACCAGGTAGGCCCCGTCGCTCATCTCCCGGGTCTGATAGAGGAAGGAGAGCATCACCGGCACATAGCACACGCCGAAAAACGCCCCTGTAATCTCCTCTGTCTTATACTTTGGAAATGTAAAGACATACAGGGCCATCAAAACCATCAGGGAGGCGATGATCATCAGGTTTAAATATTTCTCGCCCTCCCACCACAGAATTCCATAATAGGAAACCGCTGTCAGGTATCCCACCGCGGCAATGGACCGCCGGTGGATGCCAAGGGCCCGGTAGAGTTCAAAAAGGCCGATGAGGGAGATAATTCCCGTCACGGCAAAGAGAATGCCGCCGCCTTTTCCCACGACCAGAACCGCCAGAACCACCAACACAATGCCGCTTATCAAACGGGTCGTAAACATGGCTTCCTCCTTTCCCTACTTCACGCCGCCGTACCGCCTGTCCCTCTTATTGTACTGGACAATCGCCCGCTCCAGCTCTTCCCTGTCAAAATCCGGCCACAGGCAGTCCGTCACGTAGATCTCTGTGTAGGCCAGCTGCCAGAGAAGGTAGTTGGAAAGGCGCAGCTCCCCGCTGGTGCGGATGAGCAAATCCGGATCCGGTATCCCCGCCGTATCCAGATAGGAGGCGAACACCTCCTCGGTAATCTCCTCAGGATTTCTTTTTCCCTGGGCGCAGTCTGCGGCCAGCCGCGCCGCTGCCCGGCGGATCTCATCCCGGCCGCCGTAGTTCACGGCGATGATGAAGGTAAGCCCCGTATTGTCCCGGGTCTCGCTCTCCAGCCGTCCGATCCCGTCAATGATATCCTGGGCGAACCGGGTCCGGTCCCCAATCATCTTCACCCGCACATTGTTGGCTGAGGCCACCTTCAAGAGGCGCACCATGTAGTAGCGGAAAAGCTGCATCAGAGCCCCCACCTCCTCCATGGGCCGCTTCCAGTTCTCCGTAGAAAAGCCGTACACCGTCAGGTACTCAATTCCCATCCGGGCCGCGATCTCCACGGTCTTCTCCACCGTGACGCAGCCCTCCTTATGCCCCATGGTCCGGGGAAGCCCTCTCTTTTTCGCCCAGCGCCCATTGCCGTCCAAAATCAACGCCACGTGCCGGGGAATCACCATATTTTCATCCAGAGCCATGCTTTCTCCTTTCACAGCGAAGAGGGAGGCAGGAGCACCTCCTGCCTCCCCTCGCCTAAGCAGTCCGCCTAAACGGTCATGATTTCTTTTGTCTTCTCCTCCACAGCCTTGTCCACCTTCTCAAACATCTTGTCGGTGAGCTTCTGCATCTTCTCTGTGGCTTCCTTCAAATCGTCCTCGGACATCTCTCCGGCCTTCTCCATCTTCTTGAAGGCGTCGTTGGCATCCCGGCGGATGTTGCGGATAGCCACCTTGGCCGCGTCGCCCTTCTTCTTCACATCCTTGGCAACCTCTTTTCTGCGCTCCTCCGTCATCTCCGGGAACACCAGGCGGATGCAGTTGCCGTCATTGTTGGGGTTGATGCCCAGCTCCGAGGTGAGAATGGCTTTCTCCACTGCCTTTAACAGGCTCTTCTCCCAGGGCTGGATCACGATCATCCGTGCCTCAGGAACCGAGATGTTCCCCACCTGCTGGATGGGCGTGGGCGTCCCGTAGTAATCCACCTTAATCTTATCCAAAACATGGGGGTTGGCCCGACCGGCGCGAATCGCGGCGTAATCGGACTGCAGCACCTCCAGCGTCTTATTCATCTTACCCTCATACACTTTTAATTCTTCCATAAGTTCCTCCTAATTTATTCAGCAAACGCTGTATTTTTACGTAAAAATCCAGGGCGGCGGGGAAGTGGGGGCAAAACCTACACCGTAACCAGCGTCCCGTTCACCCGTCCCTGCATGGCGTTGGCAATGCCGTCCTTCTCGTTAAGGCTGAACACCGCCAT
>CALWMT010000255.1 GCA_944382045.1 uncultured Enterocloster sp.
CGATACCGCCGCCAAAGGCTACACAGATGAAAATATTGGTCAGGGAGTAGGACGCCCCCACAGCGGCCAGGGCCTGCTCCCCCACAAAGCGCCCCACGATGGCGGAGTCCGCCATGGTGTAGGTCTGCTGGAAAAGGTTTCCCAATATAATAGGAAGAGAAAAGAGAAGAAGGGCCTTTAGGGGCCTTTCTTTGATGAGATAGTCGTTCTGCATGTCAGATACTGAGCCTCCCGCACCGGTGAAAAATTGAAACAGTTCAGGGCAGGTCCTGCGGACCGCCGCCCTGTACGGTCACTCATTACGATAGCAGTTCTTTACGCTGCTGTCAAGATGCGCGGCTGAGCAGTGCACGCATCTTTTCCTACTATTAAGATAGGACTTGACGAACGGCCCGGAAGTTGCTATAGTAAAGAGGGTTATTGTTATATTGTTTGTAGAACAATTGCAACAGCCGCTTTACAAAACGAAAGATGGTGGAATCTATGGTATTGAAGATTGATTTCAACAGTGACGAGGCAATCTATATACAGCTGCGCAACCAGATTATCATGGGCATTGCCACGGAGATGATTCACGAGGGGGATACTCTGCCCTCTGTGCGGCAGATGGCGGACCACATCGGCATCAACATGCATACGGTAAATAAGGCCTACTCTGTGCTGCGCCAGGAGGGCTATGTGAAGCTGGACCGGCGCAGGGGAGCGGTGGTGAGCCTGGATGTGGATAAGATCGAGGCCATGGAAACCCTGCGGAGCAATCTGAACGTGGTTCTTGCCTGCGGCATCTGCAAGAATATTACCAGAGAGGAAGTCCACCAGCTTGTGGATGAGATTTACGACCGCTACACAAGGGCATGTATGGAGGATACGGAGGAAAACCAGGGGTAACCGCACGGACGCGCATCCGGGCGGCTGCAGTCAGAGGGAGGATGTATCATGTTATGTGAAAGATGTAAGATCCGGGAAGCCAATATTAAATATACAGAAATTATCAATGGAGTGAAGACGGAGCATAATCTCTGCTCCCACTGCGCCAGGGAGATGGATTTCGGCCAGTACACGGCCTTTATTGACGGGGATTTCCCCTTGGGCCGTCTGCTTTCCGGGCTTTTGGGCCTCGCGGACGACGAGGAGGAGACAGAGGTCCGGGGCCGGGTGGTCTGCCCCACCTGCGGCACCAGCTTTGACGATTTTGTGGAGAACAGCCGCTTTGGCTGTCCCGACTGCTACGGGGTGTTCGATCTGTTTATCAATGACAAGATGAAGCAGCTCCAGGGCAGCGAGAGCCATAAGGGAAAGCACCCCAAGTTCAGGAGCAAGTTTGAGAAGGAGCATCCGGACAGTGTAAAGAAGGGCGGAAGCGCTGCCGAGGACAGCGCGGGGGCAGAGGTCCTGTCCTTCGGGCCGGAGAATTTTGAGGGAGGCGGGGACGCCGCCCTGGCAAAGAAGATCCGGGAGCTGGACCGGAAGCTCAAGGAGGCCCTTCGGGAGGAGGCCTATGAGGAGGCTGCCGCGTACCGGGATCAGATACGGGCTCTGAAGGCGGAGGCCGGCGCAAAGGCCAGCGCAGACGCAAAGGCGGGGGCCGGCGCGGACAGTGCAGACAGCGCAAAGGCCAGCGCGGGAGAGGAGGCGGCTGCCCATGAGTAAGTGGTACGACGCGATTGACTGCAGTCAGTCCAACATTATGTACAGCCGCATCCGTCTGGCCAGGAACTGGGATGAGTATGTGTTTCCCTCCCGGCTCACCAGAGGCCAGTGCGAGGAGCTGGTGACCAGCTTAAAGGACGGCCTGGCGGATATCGGAAGCCTGGACGGCCGGGAATATCATTTCCTGCGGCTGGATTCCCTCCAGGGCCTGGAGAAGCAGGCCCTGCGGGAGCGGAGAATTTTAAACCAGGCGGCGGTGGAGCGGCAGGAGCCCAGCGGACTCTATCTCTCCGATGACGAGGCGGAGAGCCTGGTGCTGGGCGGGGATGACCACATCCGGATGCAGCATCTGGCCCCCGGCCTTAAGCTGGAGGAGCTGTGGCAGAGGGCGGACGCCATGGACGATTATGTAAATGAGCGCTTTTCCTATGCCTTTGATGAGAAATACGGCTATCTGACCTCCTTCCCCACCAATGTGGGGACCGGGCTTCGGGCCTGTGTGGTCCTGCACCTGCCCACCCTGTCCCAGATACGGAAGTTTCAGAGCATTGTGGGGGATATGAGCCGGTTCGGCGCAGCCATCCGGGGTCTTTACGGGGATGGCGGCGAGAATTACGGAAGCCTCTATGAGCTCTCCAATCAGCGCACCCTGGGACTCTCGGAGAAGGAGATTGTGGAGCTGGTGACCAAGGCGGCCTCCCAGCTCAACAGCCAGGAGATGCGGGTGCGGAACGCCACCCTCAACACCCAGCGGCTGGAGCGGGAGGATGAGGTCTATAAATCCTACGGCATTTTAAAATATGCCAGGAAGATAACGGAGAAGGACGCCAGGATTTTCCTCTCCCAGCTCATGGCTGGCGAGGAGGATGGCCTGGTCCGCTTTGATAGGCAGTGCAGCCTGTACAAGCTGATGCTGGGCATCAAGTCCGCCAACTTGAATCTCTGGGCCAGCAGACCCCTGGACAAGGAGGAGCTGGACAGTGTCCGGGCGGCCTTCATCCGGGAGGGCCTGCCGGAGATTCGGTGAGACCCTCGGGAGAGCTGCCGGAGATACGGTGAGGCTTTCGGACAAATGATGGATTATAAGGAATGAAACAGGAGGATATATAAATGGATCGATATACACCACAGGCCAAGGAGGCCTTGAGCCTTGCGGTCGGAGTGGCGGAGGCCTTAAACCACGGGTACGTGGGGACGGAGCATCTGCTCATCGGACTGCTGAAGGAGGGCACAGGCGTTGCGGCCAAGGTTTTGGAGGAGAACGGCCTGGAGGAGGAGCGGGTTATGGACCTGGTGCGCCAGCTCATTGCACCCAACCCCACCATTCAGACTGCAGACCGGACCTTTTATACGCCCAGGGCCCGCCGGGTGATTGAGAACAGCTACCGGGAGGCGGTGCGCTTTAAGGCGGCCCAGATCGGTACGGAGCATCTGCTCATCGCCATCCTGCGGGAGGGCGACTGCGTGGCCCTGCGCCTTTTAAATACCCTGGGCATCAGCATCCAGAAGCTGTACCTGGATCTTCTGGCTGCCATGGGGGAGGACGCCCCGGCGGCCAGGGAGGATATCCAGGGCCCGAGAGGGGGCAGAAGGGGGAACGCCACCCCCACCCTGGACAGCTATAGCCGGAACCTGACCCAGATGGCCCGTGAGGGCCGCCTGGACCCGGTGATTGGGCGGGAAAAGGAAATTCAGAGACTGATTCAGATCCTGAGCCGCCGGACCAAGAATAATCCCTGTCTCATCGGCGAGCCGGGCGTGGGAAAGACCGCCGTGGTGGAGGGCCTGGCCCAGATGATCGCCGCCGGGGATGTGCCGGAGACCATTGCGGGGAAGCGGGTCATGGTGCTGGACCTGTCCGGCATGGTGGCCGGCTCCAAGTACCGGGGTGAGTTCGAGGAGCGGATCAAGAACGTGGTGTCTGAGGTGACGAATTCCGGGGACGTGCTGCTGTTCATTGACGAGATTCACACCATTATCGGGGCAGGAGGGGCGGAGGGCGCCCTGGATGCCTCCAACATTTTAAAGCCCTCCCTGGCAAGGGGGGAGATCCAGCTCATCGGCGCTACCACGGTCAATGAGTACCGGAAATACATTGAGAAGGACGCCGCCCTGGAGCGCAGGTTCCAGCCTGTGATGGTGGACGAGCCCACGGAGGAGGAGTCCATCGCGATTTTGAAGGGTCTCAGGAGCCGCTATGAGGACCACCACAAGGTGGAGATCACGGATCAGGCCCTGGAGGCTGCGGTAAAGCTCTCCAGCCGGTACATTAATGACCGTTTTCTGCCGGATAAGGCCATTGACCTGATGGACGAGGCG
>CALWMT010000256.1 GCA_944382045.1 uncultured Enterocloster sp.
GATCCCGGGTTTAAGAAGAAAACCCTGACATTGATCGACAATATTGTCTTTTCCACTGTAAAGGATCTGGAGGGAAGGCCTCTGGAGCTCAAAATGTCCATTCTTCTGCAGAATGGAAACAGCGAAATGCGCCTGGCTGCCGGCGAGGATGACCCCAAGGAGGATCACAGCCCTAAGCCTGCCCTGCTCTGGATTCCCGGAGGCGGCTGGCGCGGAACGGATAAAAATATGATGCTGGGTGAGATGACGGAATTCGCCAACGCAGGCTACGTGGTGGCCTCCATGTACTATCGCAGCAGCGCCCAGGGGCATTTCCCGGACCAGCTCATTGACGTCAAGACCGCTGTCCGCTTTCTCCGCGCCCATGCCGGCCAGTATGAGATTGACCCGGACCGGATCGGTGTATTTGGCCGCTCTGCGGGGGGCCACCTGGCTGCCTGGGCTGCTATGAACACGGATACATGCGACGAAGGCGAATGGTCCGGGTATTCCTCCCATGTTCAGGCCTGCTGTGATATGTTTGGCCCAGTAGACATGCTTGCCAATATGGAAATTGAAGAAAAGAAATTCGCGGATCCATCCTTCCGCTGGCATACCTTTGAGGAGACCCACGGCGGTGCCCTCCTGGGCGGTGATCCGGCTACTATGAAGGACCGTGCCCCAGCGGCCAGCCCCGTAAATTTTGTAACTCCATCCATGTGTCCCATCCAGATTTTCCATGGAGACAATGATCCCATCGTTCCCATTACGGCCAGCAGCGATATCTTATACCGCAGAATAGAGGAGGCCGGGCTGGAGGATCGGGCGGAATACTATGTGGTACAGCACGCTGGCCATGGGACCAGGGAGTTTTTTCAGGACTCCGTGAAGGAACGGATGATTGCCTTTTTTGACAAATATCTAAAATCCGCTGTTTGATGCGCTGCAGACTCCGCAGCAAGCCGCCTTAAAACCGCATTTTTCAAATTTCAGAGAACGGCCCTTGCTTTTTCCATCAGGGCCGTTCTCTCCTTTTTCTTCCCTCCACATATTTTTCCACTGCTGCCGCGCGGCTTTTTCCCAGAACGTTTCCCAGCTCCCTGCGGGTCAGGCGTCCTCCCAAATACATGTCCACAATCTCCGCGCTTCCCCCTCCGACCTTTGCAATCAATTCAAGATGTGTCATCTTATTAGACTCCTCCTTCCCCTTGCTGCCTTTCAGACACTATCGTATTTTTCAGGCGCACTTTAATACCATATGATGAATCGGGGGGAAAAATTCCTTTTTTCTTTAAAACCTGCAATAGTTCAGGAATTTGTAAGTTTTTCTTCAAACTCCGTCCACGATTTTCCGGTATAATGCCGACAAGCAGGTTAGTATGCAAAGGAGGAGTGTTTTATGAACAACAGAAAGCTTATCATCGGAGTTATCATCGCAGCCGTTATCGTGGGCGGGGCCGCCATCGGGCTGATTTTAAGCCGCTCGCCGGAGAGCGCGGATATTTCCACCATACATACGGAGGCCGCCGCAGAGGAGCCGGAGACCATGGCCTCCACCGCCGCGCCCACAGAATCGCCCCAGGAGGTACAGCCGGAGGACGCCGGAACCTCCACCGGCGTCACCGCTTCCCTGGAGACATATACATCGGGAAAGGTCTCCATCCAGTACCCGGTGGTGTCCCATATTGACGATGAGGAGCTTTTGGCCCAGGTCAATGAGCATCTGAAGGCCAATGCCCTCTCCGTCATCCAGTCGAATGAGGTCAACGAGGAGACAGACACATTGGAAATCAAGTGCGAGGTGGTCTCCGTGGACAGCCGCCGCCTGACCGCTGTGTATACGGGAAGCCTTTCCGCCCAGGGCGCGGCCCATCCCACAGAGCTTTTTTACACCAACACCCTGGATCTGTTCCAGGTGCAGGACATCGGACTGGCTGATTACGGGGATGCCCTGACCATGGCTGGCTATGTGCTCAGCGAGGACGTGAGCTTCTACAACCTGTCCTCCGACCGCCTTGCCGGAGTGAGCGAGTACATTGCCACATTGGACGAGGAGACTCTGACCGCTGTCTTTGAGGGAGCGGACTTCCCTCTGGGCGAGGAGGGCCTGTGGCCCGAATCCTTCAGCTACGAGCGGCAGGGCACCATCTATCTGTCCATGCCCGTTCCCCACGCTCTGGGAGACTACGTGATCGTCTCCTTTGTGCCTGAGACAAAATAGGGACTCCGCAGGCTGTACAAAACGATAAATACCCGAAGCTGCAAATGCCCTGTTCATGTTGCCATGACAGGGCATTTGATATATAATGGTAACAGCCACTATTCTTACAAAGGAGCATTTTCATTATGGATAATGTAATGGTTTTTGACCACCCGTTGATTCAGCACAAAATTTCCCTCCTCCGGGACAAGGCCACGGGAACCAATGAATTCCGTGCGCTCACCGAGGAGATTGCCATGCTCATGGGCTATGAAGCCCTGCGGGATCTTCCCCTGGAGGATGTACAGGTGGAGACCCCCATCGAGACCTGCATGACCCCCATGATCGCCGGCCGCAAGCTGGCGGTGGTCCCCATCCTCCGGGCGGGCCTCGGCATGGTCAGCGGCATCCTGGCCCTGGTTCCCAGCGCAAAGGTGGGCCACATCGGCCTCTACCGGGACGAGGTGACCCATGAGCCCCACGAGTATTACTGCAAGCTTCCCAGCCCCATCGAGGAGCGGACCATCATCGTCACCGACCCCATGCTGGCCACCGGCGGCTCCGCAGTCACCGCAGTGGACTTCATCAAGCAGCACGGCGGCAGAAAAATCAAGTTTATGTCCATCATCGCCGCCCCGGAAGGGCTGGAGCGCCTGCACAAGGCCCACCCGGACGTGCAGATTTACGTGGGACATCTGGACCGCTGCCTGAATGAGAACGCCTACATCTGCCCCGGCCTGGGGGATGCGGGCGACCGGATTTTCGGCACAAAGTAAGAGAGGCACAAAATTAAGAAGCCGGAAGGCAGCGCGACAGAAACGCCCATCCGGCAAAAAACAGTTTCAAATATACTAAGGGCCGGCGCCTCAGGCGCTGGCCCTCTCTCTGTCCTAATTAATCTGTCCTTATTATCTGTCCTAATTAACCGGCCTTAATTAACCCGCTTCCACCGCCCAAAGAGCGTTTTTTTATAGTGCTTCCGCTCTTCTTGGGCCTCGGGAATGCCGGACCGGTCTAAAAACTCCACGCGGCTCCACATAGCCCCTGTCGCCGTTCTCATAATAATGTCTCAAATTATTTCCCGCCAGGTACATGCCCCTTTAAAGACCCGCCAGAACCAGGCCTCGCACTTGGTGATGTTTTCCGTCATGTAGAGGCGGAAGGCCTCCTTCAGAGAGATGTGGGATTTTTTCAGCTGGGCCGGCTTGAAAGGCAGGTCTGTCCCCGCCGTATTTCCGTTTACGAGTACAGGGCGTCCGCCCCGAAAACAAGCATTTCCCCGGCCCGCTTTAAAAGATTCGCGTCATCCAAAATCTGCTGGCGCTGCTCTTTTAAGGGTTTGCGGACAGATGCGTCGAACATGCTGTGGCTGCGGTCAACCGCCACATACAGCGTGGGCCCCACAAAGGTGAGGGCGATTTGGCTGCCTGCAAAATCCGCAAAGCAGACAATCTGCTCCAGCATCCGCGGGGTAAGGAGGTAGAAGGCATTGTGCTCGTCGGCTGCAAACACTTCAAATCTCTGGTTGAAGGCCTCATTCTCGGTCTGTACCTGATACGGCGCTGTGCGCCCTTTAAAATTGGAGAGAAACTCCTTTTCAAAAATCTGCAGATGGCCAAAGCTCCATTTGGAGTCCTTCGGAAGCGAAAAGCGCATGATTTGCCCCTGGCAAATAATGCGGAGTTCTGATTTTTGCCCGTTGCGCTTCATATACCGGGTCACCACATCGCCGTAGACAAAGGGAATGGAGCAAAACATCCCGGCAAGCTGG
>CALWMT010000257.1 GCA_944382045.1 uncultured Enterocloster sp.
ATGGCCATGGTCAGCGCCTGTTTCCCGCAGGCCCTGCACCGCATGAAGGGCTTATCCAGGTTGTAGGCGATCCGCGGAAGAAAGCCAGCTTCTTCCAATAAGGTAAACAGCGGGAAGAAAATTGCCATAGGAGGAAGCATCACCGACACCACCCACGCCAGGACCCGGTATATTCCATCTATCAGGGGTCTCTGGATCCACCAGGGAGTCCCGATCATGTTCAGGCCCAGGTCAAGCAGCTCCTGGATTTTGAAAAAAAAGCGGGACAATAGGGCGGAGGGGTAGTTGGCCCCTGTCAGTGTGAGCCAGAAAATCAGTGCCAAAAGTCCAGCCATAACCGGGTATCCCGTCAGACGGCTGGTAAAAATGCGGTCCAGCCGTCGGTCCAGCCGGCTCTGTCCGGTCCGGCTGAAGGTGACGGTCTCCCGGGCTATGGATTCTGCAGTCCGCATTAAGCCCTCCACCAAGCGGTCCATGAATTCTTCCTGCGAGATGCCGAGATCACGGAGCATGGACCGTGCCTCCTCCACGCGTTTGACCAGGGAATGGGCCTCAGGAGATGCGGAGCCTTTGGGCAGCGGCAGGCCCTCCAGAAGCCGCAGGGCAAGCCAGCGCGGAGGCAGGGAGCAGGCGGATTCCTGCTGATTCAGCCAGGCATCCGCCTGCGGCAGAAGCATGGATACAGCTTCCTCGATGGCGGGGGAGTACACGGGCTGGAGGGGAGAGGCGGGGGGATTCGCAATCAGCTGGTCCAAGCCTTCAAGAAAGCGGGAGCGGGAGCGCCTGTCCTGTGCCACCGTGCCGATCACCGGAACGCCCAAGAGAAGGGACAGCTTTTCTAAATCGATGGAAATCCCTTTTCTGTCCGCCTCGTCCAGGAGGTTTACACAGACCAGGACATTTTTGGTGATCTCAAGGATCTGGAGAACCAGATTGAGGCTGCGCTCCAGACAGGAGGCATCACAGACTGCAACAACGGCGTCTGCGCCGCCAAATAAGAGAAAATTTCGCGCGGCCTCCTCCTCGGGGGAATGGGACAGCAGGGAATAGGTGCCGGGAATATCCACCAGCATGTAGCTGTGGGAGGCACTTCGGCAGAAGCCATAGGCACATGAGACGGTTTTCCCCGTCCAATTGCCTGTGTGCTGCCGTCCGTTTGTCAGGCTGTTAAAGAGCGTACTTTTTCCCACATTGGGATTGCCGGCAATAGCGGCTGTCTTGACGGAGGGATTTTTTTTGCGTATGGAAAGGCTCGTATCTATCGCATGGATTCCCGTGGATGTATTTGTAAGTCCCATTAGCTAAATCTCCTTATAAACTAGAATATCCCGGCAGTCCCGGGAGCGGATGGCGATGACAGCCCCCCGAATCAGATAGGCCCGCGGATCTCCCGCCGGGCTTTCGCCCAGGCATTCCACCAGCGTCCCATTTACCAGTCCGATATCCAGAAGACGCCTGCGCATGCTTCCTTTTGCATTCAGCTGTGCAACCCGTGCCCTTTGGCCGGGCTTTATATCCCAGAGGCAGAGCAAGCCACTCATATATTTACACCTCATTTTTTATTGAAGCCATTTGAACAGTTACTATATACTACGGCCCTGCGCGGGGTTTGGTTCCCAAAATGTTGTGCTGGAAATATGCGGAAAAATATAGTATAATAAGGAGCAGTTGAGCCGCATCCCTAGCAGGGCGGCAGAGAAAGGCGGTAGAGAGATTTATGATGGAAGACAGTTATGTAGAGTGGCTTGTAAAACGAAAGGATCCCGTGTATGCGATTCCTGTTAAGATCCTGATGGTTATTATCAGCGCATTTTCGGTGCTGATGGCACTGCAGAAAATCTGGGGTGTGCTGCTTATGCTGGCGGCATTTGCGGCCACATATTTTGTTTTCATCAATCTGAGCATTGAGTTTGAGTATCTGTATGCGGACGGCGGCCTGCGCATTGACCGGATTATGGGAAAGGCACGGCGCAAGAAGATTTTTGACTGCGATAAGGCGGATGTGCAGTTTGTGGCTCCCTCAGATTCCTATATGCTGAAGGATTACGAGCCCTCCAATATAAAGATTTTGGACTGCACCTCGGGCCAGAAGAATGGAAAGGTCTACGCATTTATTTGCCAGAAGGGCTCCGAGAGCCGGAAGGTTCTCTTTGAACCAAATGAGAAGATGATTAACGCCATGCGCCGCGCGTATCTGCGGAAGATGGTGGTGTGACAATAGTAAAACGCTTTCCCGGCATCGGAGGATCCGAATCAGGGGGAGCGTTTTTGCTTTGCTCGAATCCGCTCCGGAGTATTAGGATGGCTGATTGCCGCTTATTAGCAAAATCAATGAATTTTTTACCGGAATAGGATTTGACAAGGAATGCAAAATTTGCTAGTATTAGATACTAAATAAGTTAAGAGAAAGAATGTCATATACAAAGAAAGAGAGGATAATTTATGGGAAAAATTATCGGTGAAGGAATTACCTTTGACGACGTGCTTTTAGTACCGGCCTACTCGGAAGTGATCCCAAACCAGGTGGATCTGACCACGAACCTCACAAAGAAGATTAAGCTGAATATCCCCCTGATGAGTGCGGGGATGGATACGGTGACAGAGCACCGCATGGCTATTGCCATGGCCCGCCAGGGCGGCATCGGCGTGATCCATAAGAACATGAGCATCGAGGAGCAGGCGGAGGAGGTCGATCGGGTAAAGCGCTCGGAGAACGGCGTTATCACGGATCCTTTCTTTCTCTCTCCAGAGCACACTCTGCGGGACGCCAACGAGCTCATGGCTAAGTTCCGCATTTCCGGCGTGCCGATTACGGAGGGCAAAAGGCTGGTGGGTATCATCACCAACCGGGATCTGAAGTTTGAGGAGGATTTTGACCGCCCCATCAAGGAGTGCATGACCTCCGAGAACCTGGTGACGGCTAAGGAGGGGGTAACCCTCAAGGAGGCCAAGGCCATTCTTGCCAAGGCCCGTGTGGAGAAGCTGCCCATCGTGGACGACGACTTCAATTTAAAGGGGCTTATCACGATTAAGGATATTGAGAAGCAGATTAAGTACCCGCTGTCCGCCAAGGACGAACAGGGACGTCTGCTCTGCGGCGCAGCCATCGGCATCACGGCCAACGTGCTGGAGCGGGTGGAGGCCCTTCGGAAGGCAAAGGTGGACATCGTGGTTCTGGATTCCGCCCACGGCCATTCCGCCAATGTAATCCGCTGCGTGAAGATGATCAAGGACGCGTATCCGGATCTCCCGGTGGTAGCTGGAAACGTAGCCACGGCGGAGGCCACCAAGGCCCTGATCGAGGCAGGGGCTGACAGCGTGAAGGTGGGCATCGGGCCTGGATCTATCTGTACCACCCGTGTGGTGGCCGGCATCGGCGTGCCCCAGATCTCCGCAGTTATGGACTGCTACAGCGTGGCCAAGGAGTACGGCGTTCCGATCATTGCGGACGGCGGCATCAAGTATTCCGGCGACGTGACCAAGGCGATTGCGGCCGGCGGCAGCGTCTGCATGATGGGAAGCATCTTCGCAGGCTGCGACGAGAGCCCGGGTACCTTCGAGCTGTATCAGGGCCGCAAGTATAAGGTATACAGGGGCATGGGCTCCCTGGCGGCTATGGAGAACGGCAGCAAGGATCGGTATTTCCAGACCGATGCCAAGAAGCTGGTTCCCGAGGGCGTGGAGGGCCGTGTGGCCTACAAGGGCCTGGTGGAGGACACCGTGTTCCAGCTCCTCGGCGGTCTGCGGGCCGGCATGGGCTACTGCGGCGCCAAGGATATAAAGACGCTCCAGGAGACGGCGCGGTTTATGAAGATTTCCGCCGCAGCCCTGAAGGAAAGCCATCCCCACGACATTCATATTACAAAGGAAGCGCCCAACTACTCTATCGAGGAGTAATTGGGTT
>CALWMT010000258.1 GCA_944382045.1 uncultured Enterocloster sp.
AGGCCATTGTGCGGCCCTGCGGCCTGGGAAGGAGCAAGGCCCGGGATATCAGCGCCTGCATGAAAATCCTTAAGGAGGAGTACGGCGGGAAGGTGCCGGATGACTTTGACGCCCTCCTTAAGCTGCCCGGCGTGGGGAGAAAGAGCGCCAATCTGATTATGGGGGATGTGTTCGGGAAGCCAGCCATTGTGACGGACACCCACTGCATCCGCCTGGTCAACCGCATGGGCCTGGTGGACGGAATCAAGGAGCCGAAAAAGGTGGAGATGGCTCTCTGGAAGCTCATTCCGCCGGAGGAGGGCAGCGATTTCTGCCACCGGCTGGTATATCATGGCCGGGACGTGTGCACGGCCCGGACAAAGCCCCACTGTGAAAAATGCTGTCTGGCGGACGTGTGCGCCCGGATAGGAGCGGAGGCATGAGAGGGGAGGCGCATCCCCAGCCCGCCCCTTCTGCAGCAGAGTCTCAGCCCACCAACATGCAGTTCGCCCTCCTCTCTGCCCTGGGAATCTTCTTTGTGGTGGACGGCCACCTGAACAACAGCTTTTTTGACATCGGGGGCCTCATTCCCTACTACTCCTTCCACATGCAGCTGTTCGTGTTCATCTCGGGGTACTTCTGCAGGGAGGACGGCAGGGGGCTTGTCTCCTATGGAATAAAAAAATGCAGGCGGCTCATGCTCCCATATTTTGCCTGGAATCTCATCTACGGCCTGCTTGCCGCCCTCCTGCGCAGCCGCGGCTTTGCCTTCGGGGAGCCGGTTACCCTCTGGACGCTGTTTATAGAGCCCTTCTGCACCGGATACCAGTTCATCCTGAACCATGCGGCCTGGTTTGTGCCGGCCCTCTTTCTGGTGGAGCTGGCGCACCGGGGGCTGGCAGAGCTGGCGCACTGGGCGCAGGCACGTCAGGCTCAGGCAGAGCTGGCGCACCGGGCGCAGGCATGGCGGGCGCGTCAGGCCCAGGGGATCGGCCGGAGGACAGCGGGAGAGTGGCCCCTCCTTTTCGTCAGCCTGCTTCTGGGACTGGGCGCAATCTGGACTGCAAAGCATGTGGGCACAGAGGGCTTCCTTCTCACACTGGTCCGTATGCTCTTCCTTCTTCCCTTTTACTGTGCGGGAAATCTGTACCGCAGGGAGCTTGAGGCGCGGGACCGTCTGGGAAGCCCCGCATATTTTTCCCTCATTCTTCTGGCAGCCCTGGCGCTGGCCCTGCGGGGAAGGCCGGTGATCTACGCGGTGAGCCACTGCCGGGACTTCCCCGGCTATCTCACCCCCTACCTGTCCGCCTTCCTGGGCATCGCCTTCTGGCTCCGGGTGAGCCGGATCCTGGCGCCAGCCATAGAAAACAGCGCGCTGGTCCGCTATGCGGGCCGCAATACCTATCCGATCATGATGCACCACATGATGGTATTTCTGGGAATCAAGACAGTCTATGCCTTCCTGGCAAAATACGCCGGCATTTTCACCGGCTTTGATTTTGAGGCCTATAAGACTGATTTTTACTACTGCTATTACCCGCGGGGACTGGTTCAGCTGCGCGTATTTTACCTGGCGGCGGGGCTGGCGCTTCCCCTGGCCCTGCATTGGATCATGACCCGGGTTATGTGTACCCTGAGAGAGAAAATGTTCTGAGACAGAAGCGGAGGGCATCCTCGCCCAATATGAAAAGCAGGTGATATTTTCAGTGTTTTCGTATATAATGGCAGAAAGAAAGGTCAAAAAGGGGGAAGGAGGGATATATGGTTCGATTCATCCTTGGCGTCAAGGCGGTGTATGACAAGTTTTCGAGAGATGAGATGACGGTATATGCGGCCCAGGTCACTTTTTTTATTATTTTGTCGGCGGTGCCCTTTATCATGCTGCTGCTCACGGTGATCCAGATGATTCCCAGTGTCTCCAATGCGGATCTGCTGGAGCTGGTGGTGAGCCTTACCCCGGTGGATTACAAGTCTCTGGCCTTCCGGGCTGTGAATGACCTCAGCTTGAAGTCTCCGGCTACTATGATGTCTGTCACAGCGGTGATGGCCCTGTGGTCCTCGGGCCGGGGGATGTTCAGCGTGGCCCGCGGGCTGGACCGGGTCCACGGCAGGGAGGGAAAGCGCAGCTATGTGATAAGCCGCCTGATCTGCTCCGGCTACACCATTGTCTTTATCCTGGTGTGCGTCATGTCCCTGGGCCTTCTGGTGTTTGGCCGCACCATACAGGCATTTCTGGAGGCCAGGCTTCCCGTTATCGCTGAGGTGACAGGCCATATCATCAATTTCCGCGCCATCTGGGCGGCCCTGGTGCTCATGGTATTTTTTTTGGGAATTTATACCTTTGTGCCGGACCGGCGGCTCTCTGTAAAAAGCCAGGTGCCGGGGGCTGTGTTTTCGACGCTGGGATGGATGGGCTTTTCTCTGGCCTTTTCCCTGTATTTTACCCATTTTGGGGGATGGAATTATTCCTACATGTACGGAAGCCTGGCAGCGATTGTTCTGTTTTTGCTGTGGCTGTATTTCTGTATGTGCATTCTTTTCTGGGGCGCTGAGGTCAACTGCCTCTGGCCGGATATCACCGGGGCGTTCCGCCGCGAACGATAATGATACGGCTGTCCGTAAGCTTTTTACGGATGGCACAAAGGAGAAAATCACGATGAGACGACTGCTGCAGTATATGAGCGCTTACAAAAAGGAGAGCGTTCTGGGGCCTCTTTTTAAGATGCTGGAGGCCAGCTTTGAGCTGTTTGTCCCCCTTGTGGTGGCAGACATGGTGGATGTGGGCATACGCCAGGGGGATGCCTCCTATATTTTGAAAATGGGCGGCCTTCTGGTAATGCTGGCCCTTATCGGCCTGACCTGCTCCCTGACAGCCCAGTATTTTGCTGCCAAGGCGGCCTGCGGAGCAGGGGAGGCTCTGCGAAGGGATCTGTTTGCCCATATCGGGGGCCTGTCCTACCGGGAGATTGATACGGTGGGAACGGCCACGCTGATCACCCGGATGACCAGCGATATCAATCAGGTGCAGAATGGCATCAATATGACGCTGCGCCTGCTGCTGCGCTCTCCCTTTGTGGTGTTCGGCGCTATGATTATGGCTTTCACCGTGGACGCAGCCGCGGCCATAGTTTTTGTGGTGACCATTCCTGCGCTCTGCCTGGTGGTCTTCGGCATTATGCTGGTGAGCATGCCCCTGTACAAGAAGGTCCAGCGCCAGCTGGATAAGGTGCTTCTCACTACCAGGGAGAATCTGATGGGCGTCCGCGTGATCCGCGCCTTCAACCGGCAGGAGAGCGAGCGGGCGGCCTTTGAGGAGGAAAATGGCAGCCTGGTGAAGATGCAGGTTTTTGTGGGACGGATTTCCGCCCTGCTGAATCCTGTGACCTATGTGATTATCAATCTGGCGATTGTGGCGGTGATCTGGGTGGGCGCCGGACGGGTGGACGCGGGCATTATCACCCAGGGCAAGGTGATCGCCCTGGTGAACTATATGTCACAGATCCTGGTGGAGCTCATCAAGATGGCCAACCTGATTATTCTTATTTCTAAGGCGGCAGCCTGCATGAACCGGGTGGACGGCGTGTTTGCCATCACCTCGTCGCTGAAGGAGCCTGCTTCCCGCGGTACGGAGGAGGCTGAGAGCCCAGCCAGCGGGGAGATGGCTGGGGGCTCAGCAGCAGCTGGGGACGGAAAGGCCGCGCCGGCTGTGGAGTTTCGCGGCGTGGAGGCTGCCTATGCCGGCTCGGGAAATCCCGCTCTTGCGGGCATTTCCTTCTCGGCTGGCCGGGGGGAGACCATCGGCGTGATCGGAGGCACCGGCTCGGGCAAGACCACGCTGGTGAACCTGATTCCCCGCTTTTATGATGTGACGAAGGGCCAGGTCCTGGTAAATGGCCGGGATGTGCGGGAGTATTCTCTGGAG
>CALWMT010000259.1 GCA_944382045.1 uncultured Enterocloster sp.
TGGTAAGCCCGGAGGGATTGTTCTTGGTGGCCGGCAGGGTATAGGTGCGGGTGGAGGCCACGGTCCGCACAATGTCATTCTGAAAGGCCGCCCGGGCGATGAGCGCCATGTCGTGGGGCGTAGTCACATGATTGGGGTCATTGAGTCCATGGGGATTGACAAAATGAGTGCCCGTGCAGCCCAGGGCTGCCGCCTTCGCATTCATCATATCCGCAAATGCCGCATTGCTCCCCGCCACATGCTCTGCCAGGGCGTTGCCCACCTCATTGGCAGACTTAAGCAGAAGGGCATAAAGACACTGGCGCACCGTCAGGGTGTCCCCCTCTGTCATATTGATGGCCACCGCCCCGGACTCCAGGTTGGTCGTTGCCGTGGCGGAAAAGGTGACGATATCATCCAGGCTGCAGTTTTCCGCCACCAGAAGGGCGGTCATCAGCTTGGTGATGCTGGCGGGGTAAAACTGGGTATCCCCGTTCTTGGAAAAGAGCACCGCTCCGTCCGCCGCATTCATAAGCACCGCTCCCTCGGAAGCCACCGTGGTCTGGGCAATCTGAGAGGCTGAGGACGACCCACTGGCCTGGGAGGCGCCGCTGGTCTGGGAGGCACTGCCGCTCTGGGCCGGGCCGCTTCCCTGGGTCTCCCCGCTGCTCTGAGCAGGACCGCCATTCTGGGACGGACTGCTTCCCTGGGTCTCCCCGCCGCTCTGGGATGGACTTCCTCCCTGGGACACGCCGCCATTCTGGGCCGCGCCGCCGGACGGCCCCTCCTGGGACACTGCATCCTGGGACGTCCCAGGCCCCTGGGAGCTGACGACCGCTCCGCCGCTCTCCCCCTCAGAGGATGCGTGGGACGCGTCCAGCGGCGTTATCGTCACCTGGCTCGCGTAAGCTGTCGCGGAAAAGCTCAGCGCCGCCGCTGAGAAAATACATACAAACGACTTCCATCTCTTCTTCATAATAAACGATTCTCCCAATTCCAAGCATTCCCGCCGCCCCGGACCATTTCCAGATGCCAGCTGGCAGGGACAGCGGCTAATACAGCCAGTATACCACATTTTTCCCCTGGAAAGTATCCCAAAATCTGTCAATAATCTTACAAAATGTCAATACTGTATGAATTTATGGGGGCATTTCATACCTTTTTGCACTATCCCTTTTTCTCAAACCGTACTAAAATAATAACCATGCAGACGGAGGGCATCTCAAGGAGCACCTGCTGCTCCTGCCCGCCGGAGCAATTACTCTATGCAGACGGAGGCATCCACCAAACCTATGAAGCAAATTGACATGACCTGCGGACCTATTATGAAAAAAGTGCTGCTCTTTGCAATTCCCATCTGCGCCGGGAATCTGCTTCAGCAGCTCTACAACACCGTTGACACCCTTGTAATCGGCAATTTCTGCGGCTCCTCATCTCTAGCCGCAGTGGGCACCAGCGCCCAGCCGGTAGAAATTCTCCTGTGCATCTTTCTGGGACTGGGCACCGGAGTATCCATTCTGGCCTCCCAGTATGTGGGGAGAAATGACCCGGAAAGCCTGATTGATCTGACTGCTACCTCCGTGTCCTTTTTATACATCTGCGCCGTCCCCCTGTCGCTTCTGGGACCCGTCATCGGGTCCGCTGTGCTTGGCTTCATGCAGGTACCCGGGGATGCCTGGGACTTTGCCGATGCTTACATACGGATCGTTCTATTGGGCAGCCTGGGAAATATGGGCTACAACATGAATGCCGGCATCCTCCGGGGCCTGGGCGACAGCCGTGCGTCACTGCTCTTTCTCTTCATCGCCTGCCTGGTAAATGTCGTCCTGGATCTGCTATTTGTGGCGGGCTTCGGCATGGATGTGCCGGGCGCAGCCCTGGCCACCGCCATCGCCATGTACTGCTCCTGGATTTTCAGCATCCTGTATATAAAGCACGCCTATCCCCAGCTGAAGCTCACCGTTTTCCCAAGGCGTCTAAAGGGCCGCCTGGTGAGGGAAATCCTGCGCATCGGGCTGCCTCTGGGATTAAACAGCTCCATCTATTCCATTGGACACATCCTGCTTCAGTCCCTGGTCAACCTTCAGGGCTCTGTTTTCATGGCCGGATGGGCTGTGGGCACCCGGATCAACAACATTGCCAACATGGCCATCACATCCTTTTCCAGCGCGGCCACCACATTTTCCGGCCAGAACCTGGGCGCAGAAAATTATGTCTATCTAAAAAAGGGCGGAATCAGGATTCCCCTGTTTTCCGCCCTGGTAACCGCTGCCGCCGGATGCCTTATGGTTCTCAACTGCCGCCCTGTGATTGGATTTTTCACGCAGGAGGCCGCTGTGGCGGACATCGCTGTCCGCTATGTATCCATAATTCTTCCTTTTTCCTGGTGCTATGCGGTCCTCAACTGTATTATCTGCTTTAACAATGGAATGGGCCAGGTCCGCTTCCCCACTATCGTCAATATCCTGATGCTGTGGGCTGTGCGGATTCCCTCCGCCTATCTCATCGCCCGCTTCGTGGACGGCGGCTTCATCATGGCCAGCGTATCGATCAGCTTTGTCTTCGGCATGAGCTGTATGCTGACCTATTATCTCGGCCGGCAGTGGAAGGACATCTGCCGGCGGGCAGCCCTTTCATAGGGCTGAAGCCGCAGCCCAGCCGGCTTCTAAATCCCTTCCAGAAAGCTTTGCACCAGCTCCAGCTCATCCATATACAGGCAGTTGGGCAGCTTCCCCGCTTTTACCGCCTCCATGCACTCCCTTAAATCCATCCATCGGACAGACTCCACCTCCTCCCTTTGAAGGTGCAGGCCTTCTATCTCCACAGGCTTATCATACACATAGACCGCACTGATCTCATGGTCCTTAAATTTCCTGCCGTAAAATACATCCTCCATATAGCCCTTGTGCCACCCCGCAAATGCTAGCTCCCCAGCCTCTGCCCGGATGCCTAACTCCTCAGAGAGCTCCCGCAGAGCCGTCTCTGCAAATCCCTCCCCTGCATGGAGGTGGCCGGCAGCGGATATATCATAGCAGCCGGGATAAGAGTCCTTCCCCTCGCTCCGTTTCTGGAGCAGCAGATCATAACCTCCTCTGCCGTTGGGCCGCACCACCCAGATGTGGGCGGTTCCGTGAATGTCCCCATCCCGGTGAACCAGCTTTCTCTCCCGCACCACTCCAGTGGGATGGCCCGCCTCGTCACGCACATCAAACAGCTCCATAGGGCGTCCGTCCAGAACCGCCTCTGAAAGCCTGTCCCCCTCGTAGGACAGCTTAAGAGAAAAAAAGGGAGCGTCCTCCTCCATAAGGCGGAAAAATATCTTATCTCCCTCCCACAAATTCAAATCCAGAACCCTTTCCTTGGGCACCCATTCCAGAGTCCCCTCGCTGCAGGCTATGAGCTCCCCCTCGTATTTGTCCGCTGTATACAGACACATGTATTCTGTTCCCCAGCCCTGGGAGGTAAATGTCACAAGGCCCCGAAACCGCCAGGAGGTCAGAGTAAGTCCTGTCTCCTCCTTTACCTCCCGCAGAAGACACTCCTCCGGGCTCTCCCCGTCCTCAAGGTGGCCTCCCACGCCGATCCATTTATCCTTATTCACATCCTTCTTTTTGCTCACCCGGTGAAGCATGAGATATGCTCCCTCCTGCTCAATATAGCAGAGGGTTGTAAAGGGAAGACGATCCATTTTTCAGCACTCCTTTTCTCTTCAAAGCGTGGCACGTAAGCGCCCAAAGGACGGGCGCTAAGTGCTCATAACAAGGGCGCCGCCTGCCCGTCTGTGAGCACTGCGGCGCCCTGCCTTAAGCCCTTTACTCCTCGATGGAGTAGTTGGGAGCTTCCTTTGTAATATGAATGTCGTGGGGATGGCTTTCCTTCAGGGCTGCGGCGGAAATCTTCATAAACCGCGCCG
>CALWMT010000260.1 GCA_944382045.1 uncultured Enterocloster sp.
CGGACGATCTGGTCAGCCTGACTGTTGACCAGGTGACGAACAAGAGAGGAATCCCCACCTGCATCCATCACGAGGTGACAAGGATTGACCGGGAGAAGAAGACCGTTACGGTGGTCAATCTGGACAATCAGGAGGAGAGAGAGCTGCCCTACGATAAGCTGGTGATCGCCACAGGCGCACGCCCCATCAAGCCGAATATTCCCGGAATCGATGCAGAGGAAATTTACTATCTGCGGACTGTGGAGGACGGCATCCTGTTAAAGGAGAGGGTGATATCCCAGGGGAAAAAGAAGGCAGCCATCGTGGGCGGCGGATTTATCGGCCTGGAGGTGGCCGAGGAGATGACCCAGTGCGGTGTGGAGGTGCATCTGTACGAGATGATGCCGCGGCTTCTGCCATTTTTGGAGAGCAGCTTCTCGGATCAGGTCACGAAGACGCTTCTGGACCATGGGGTCCATGTACATACGGGAGTGTCGGTGGATGAGATTCTGGCCTGTGACGGAAGGGTTTCTGGAGTGAAGTCCTCCGACGGACAGACCACGGATGTGGACTTTGTGCTCATGAGCATCGGCGTTGTTCCCAACGGGGAGCTGGCTGCCGCAGCCGGCCTGGAGATGGGACTCAAGGGCGGCATCGTGGTGGATGACAGCCAGCAGACATCGGATCCGTGCATCTGGGCCTGCGGCGACTGCGTGCAGATGAAGAACCGAATTACAGGGGAGGCGGCCTATGTGCCTCTTGGGACGACGGCCAACAAGCAGGGACGGATCGCTGGCACAAACGCTGCGGGCGGACATGACACCTTCCCCGGCGTTCTGGGATCCATGGTGACAAAGGTATTTGATCTCTACATCGCGGCTACCGGCCTCTCTGCGGCACAGGCGGAGAAGGCAGGCTATGATGCGGCGGTGACCACCATCACAAAGGGTGATAAGGCCTCCTATTATCCGGGGAGCAGGGATAACCAGCTCTGCCTGATTTTTGATAAGAAGGACGGGCGCCTGCTGGGCGCACAGGGAATCGGCAGCGAGAGCGTGGCCGGCCGCATCAATGTATTTGTGGCCGCGATTACCTGCGGGATGACAGTATCAGAGATCAATGAACTGGATCTGGTCTACGCGCCGCCGGTGGCGCCGGTGTATGATCCGATCCTGATTGCTGCCAGCCAGGCAATGAAAAAAGTAGGAAGGTAGGTGAAACATGAATCCGTTGTATGAGGTTACAGTGGGACGGGGAGAGGATATCCGGCAGGTTATCTCTGATTTTATCCTGGCCCATGACTGGGAGGAGGTATTTATCGTGGGGGCGGTGGGCTCCGTGATCGATACGGCATACAATGCGCCCATCGACAACAGCATTCCCATGAATCTGGCAGTGACAGAGGTCCCGGGGGCAGCGGAGGTTGTCAGCTTTACGGGAGAAGTGATGAAAAGAAGCCGGATGGATGCCAACCTGGCAAAGGTATATCCGGATAAAACCAGTCCTCTGTTTGTACACATCCACGCCAGCTGCGCCACCGGCGACGGTCAGGTGAGGGGCGGCGGCCTGGTGAGAGGAAAGGCGTTCCGCGCACTGCGGGTGTTTATGACCCCCATTGGCGGCTGAACGATATAGAAATTTAAAGAATTGAGGAGGTATGGAGAATGAAACGAATTGCAACAGTGGTATTGGCGGCGGCGATGGCATGGTCTCTTACTGCATGCGGTACGGAGGCAGAGCAGGCAGCACCGGAGACCAGTGCGGCGGCTCAGGGACAGGAGGCAGCAAGCACAGAGACAGTGGATGCCGGCAGTATTGAGGCGCCCTCATCTCCCGAGCGCTATTCTCTGGGAGGCGGTTCCTCAGGCGGCAACTTCTATCTGGTAGGCGGCGGAATCGCAACGACTCTGAACAATGCACTTCCGGATTATTTTGTAATCACCTCTGAGGAGACAGGCGGCTCTACAGCCAACCTGACCATGCTTCAGAACGGCGATATTGAGATGGGTATTTCTATGACATCCTCTATGTCAGAGGCCTGGGAGGGCGTGGCAGAGTGGACCGGAGGACCGATGGATAAGCTTCGCGGCATGGTTCCCCTGTATCCCTCCTATCTGACCATGTATGCGCTCAAGAGCTCCGGGATCACAACCCTGGATGATTTCAACGGAAGGATCGTAGGTCTTGGCTCCATGGGAGCAGCTATGGACAGTATCTTCCGTGAGGCTCTGCCGGCCATGGGCATTAACCCGTCCGCAATCTTCAACGATGGACACGGCGCAACCGCTACGGCAGTTTCCGATGGACAGGTAGACGCAGCCCTGCTGTTCTCCCTTCCGCCCTTTGCGGCAATCACCGAGCTGGAGGCAACCCAGGAGCTGAGCTTTATCGGACTGACTAAGGAGCAGCAGGATTATCTCGTAAATACCTATCCCTTCTACTCAGCAGACGTGATGCCGGGCGGATCCTACGCAGGACAGCCGGAGGATCTGGATGTAGTGTCCGAGTGGAACATGCTGGTTACCAGCAGCGAGGTGCCGGAGGACTACGTATATCTGATGACAAAGACCATGTTTGAGAGCACAGCAGCGCTGGAGGAGGTTTACAAGGGCATGTCCTTCTGTACTCCTGAGAACTGTGTAAACTTTAACATTCCTCTGCACACAGGCGTGATCCGTTACCTTGAGGAGGTTGGCGTAGAGGTGCCTGAGGCGCTCATTCCGCCGGAGTATGCGGGCTGACACAGATGAATAAAGGATCGGAAAAGGAGTATATGGATGGATAATAAAACAACGTATCAGAAAGCGGTATCAGGAATCATCCTGGCGATCTCTCTGTTTGCCGTCTTTATTCACGTCGGCAACTACACGCTGTTTACGATGCCCAGTATCTTGTTCTATGCCTGGCACCTGCTGATCGGCCTGGTACTGATCTTTCTGTACAACCCACTGGGAAAGAAGAAAAAGGATTTAAGCCCCTCAGCTGCAGCGGCTTTTCGGGTAATTGACTGGATTCTCATTGCACTGACGCTGGTGGTCAGCCTCTACGTAATTGTGAATTTCGAGACCTATGTGTCCGACATGCAGAACAACAAGCTGACGACCGAGATCTATGTGCTGGGCATCATCATTACCCTGCTGGTTCTGGAGGGCGGCAGGCGTACCCTGGGCAATGTACTGCCCATCGTTGCGATCATTGCAATTTTGTATGCGCTGTTTGGCGACAAGATTCCAGGCCTGTTCGGGCACAGGGGATATAACCTGCAGCGCGTCACGCTGGCGATCTTCAGCGACCGCGGTGTGTATGGCACACCCATAGGAACCTCTGCTACGAACGTATACCTGTTCCTGCTGTTTGCGGCGTACTTAAATGTATCCGGAGCAGATGAGATCTTCCAGGATATCGCAGTTGCCCTGGCAGGAAGAAAGCGGGGCGGCCCGGCGAAGATGGCGGTTGTAGCCAGCGCATTTTTCGGAATGATTTCCGGAAGCTGCGTGGCAAACGTGGTGAGTACGGGCGCATTTACCATCCCGCTTATGAAGAGAAACGGCTATCAGCCTCGGTTTGCCGGCGCTGTGGAGGCGGTTGCCTCCACCGGAGGCCAGATCATGCCGCCGGTTATGGGCGCGGCCGCTTTCGTGCTGGCGGACGTGGTAGGCGTGTCTTACACGGAGGTGTGTATCGCGGCGGCACTTCCGGCAATTATGTACTATGTATGTCTGTTCAAGATGGTTGACCTGGAGGCTCTGAAATATGACCTGAAGGGCCTGCCGCCGGAGGACATCCCCACTGTCAGAAGTGCACTGGCAAAGGGACTTAAGCTGTTTATCCCGCTGTTCATCCTTCTGTTTATGATGATTGCCTTAAAGACCACCCCCATGAAGGC
>CALWMT010000261.1 GCA_944382045.1 uncultured Enterocloster sp.
AAAACGGGAAGCAAAACCAGGACCAAAACCAAAACAGGAACAGAAGGCCGCTTTTGGCCGCAGGTGTATGCCTGTTCCTGGCCGCAGGCATTGGAAGCAGCGCCGTGTTTTTAGGCTATATGCGATCCTACCGCCAGGAACGGGAACTGTATGGGGATCTCCGGGCTCTGGCCTATGGGGAAGAAAACTTAGAAAACTCAGAAAACCCAGAAGTATCAGAAAAAACGGAAAATGCGGGAGACATCGACGAGGCCTCCCTGCGGCGGTTAAATCCGGACTACAGGCTTTGGCTGCGCATCCCCGGAACAGACATTGACTATCCGATTGTGCAGGGGGAGGATCCTCTTTATTACCTGGACCACGCCTTTGACCGGTCGGAGCAGGCCGCAGGCGCCCTTTTTATTGACAGCGGGCAGACGCCCCTCCTGTCCTTTAACACCGTGGTTTATGGGCATAACCAGAAGGACGGATCCATGTTCGGACAGCTGAAGCGGTATGCAGACAGGGATTTCTGGGAAGAAAATCCGGTTCTTTCTATTTACAGCCAGGGCCGTTGGCTGGAGTGTCCGGTTTTTTCCTGCCGGATTGTGGGGGACAACGACGGCGGTCCCTGCAGGAGTCCGCAGACACCGGAGGAGCAGGCGGAGTATCTGGCTGAGGCGGCGGAGGCTTCTCTCTATGACACCGGCATCCGGCCGGGCGAGGGGGACCGCGTGCTCACACTGTACACCTGCCACGGTTCAGGACAGCGCATGGTGGTACATGCGCGGCTGGGTTAAAATGGCACATGCGCGGCGGGATTAAACCCTCTTGTCTTTTCCTCATATGTCCGCTATAATAGGTTCAGCGAATCAGTTGAGAGAAGAGAGGGCACCAGGGAAGGAACAGAATATATGGCGTCATTTACCAAAAAGGCAATCAGGGAGTCCTTTATGCGTCTCCTGGCGGAGCGGCCGGTGGATAAGATTACGGTGAAGGACATCGTGGAGGACTGCGGCATTGCGAGGAATACCTTTTAGTACCACTACCGGGATATCTACGAGGTTTTGGAGGAGATCCTGGACATGCGGGTTCAGGAGGTGATCCAGCAGATGCAGGCCGGCTATACGGGCAGCAGGGAGCAGGCCCAGCAGGCATACATGGCAAGCTTTGCGGAGCTTCGGGAGCAGGGAGATATCCTGTACCACATCTTCCAGTCCGCAGGCGAGGACGAGGTGCGGCGGTATCTCGGAAAGACATTTACCACGATTTTTGAACAGCTGATTGAGATTGAGGCCGAGGGAATCCCCGCATCCCCGGAGGACAAGAGGCTGATCGCTAGGCTCCTGCGCAATGCCACCACGGGATTTCTGGTGGAATGGCTGGAGAGCGGCATGAAGCTGCCCATAGAGCAGACCGTGCGTAGGCTGGACTTCCTTTTCACGGATCTGGTACGGGAGGCGCTAAAGAGGAGCGCGGCGGATATCGCAGCAGAATAGTACAATTTCATGAATATGTACTAAATTAGTACAATTACCAAGGACTGCACATATTTTGGGCAGTCTTTTTTGATTTGTACATTGTTTATTGAACAAAAAAACGTATAATGTTTAATTGTGGTTATTTATAGGAAGGTGAAAGCCGGTATATTTTCAGAAGGGAGGACGTATGCCTACACAGAAGTATTATAATCTGGTGGACCAGAAAAAGGACGGTATCCTCCGGGCTATGGGCGAGGAGCTTTTAGAGCACTCCTACCAGGAGATCACGGTGAGCCGGATTATAGAGCGTGCGGGGATTTCCAGGGCCAGCTTCTACAGCTATTTTAAGGATAAGGAGGATATGCTGGGCTGCATTTTTCAGAGGCTCAAGGAGGATACGTCGGAACGGCTTCTGGAGCATGTTCAGGAGGAGAAGGGCGACGCCCTTAAGGGCATCAGCCGGTTTCTGGACTATCTTCTGGAGGATAAGCGGGGGCAGAGCGTGTGCCGCATTTTCCACAGCCTGCACAGGGAGCCGGAGTGCAGGGAGCGCATGTTCCGCATGGACCGGGAGTGGTACAGAAAAGGGATGTTTGCCCAGTATGTCCATCGTCTCTACGAGTGTCTGGATCCAAAGAGATACCCTGATATTGGGGAGGAGCTCCTGGCATCCATGCTGGAGCTGGCCGCCCTGGTCATAGCCAAGACCGTTATGTTTACATTCTTTACGGATAGGGATGCAGACAGAAGCAAGATTAAGAAAACAGCAGTCATGCAGCTCGCCATACTGGAGCGGGGCATGAGGGAAAGGAAGGAAGTTGAAGGATGAATAAGAAAATCATTATCGCGGGAGCGGCAGTGGTGGTTTTGGCCGCGGTCATCGCGGTTCCCAGGATTTTTACCGGGGAAGAGATCGGGGAGTACGAGAGCCGTCCTACAGTGGAGGTACAAAAGCCGGAAACGGGAGACATTGTTTTGTATACAGAGATGATCGGAACCATTGAGCCGGCTTCCAAGGCGGATGTGCAGCCCAAGATGGGCGGTGAGATCCTGGAGGTTTTTTTCCAGGCCGGCGATTATGTGGAAGCAGGCCAGGCCCTCTGCCAAATTGATTCCGACGCACTGACGTCCTTAAAGCTTTCTATGGATTCCGCCTCCATTGCCATGTCCGAGGCCCAGAGGACCCTAAGCCGGACCCAGGCCCTCTATGCCGCAGGGGCCGTATCCCAGCAGCAGATGGAGCAGGCCCAGGACGCGGCGGAGAGCAGCCGGATCGCCTATGAGTCAGCGAAGAACCAGTATGACCTGCAGGTGGAGTATACCACGGTGACTGCTCCCATAAGCGGCGTGGTGGAGGCCAGAAGCATTGAGCCTCATGATCATATAGGAACGGATACAGTGGTCTGCACCATTTCCTCCGACGATCAGTATGAGATCCAGTTCGGCATTTCGGATAGGACCCTGGAAAATCTGTCCGTGGGCGACGCTATCCAGGTTGACAAGGGAGGAAATACATACGAGGCCCATGTGTCGGAGATCGGCACCATGGTGAATGCCGCCACAGGACTCTACGACGTGAAGGCAGCGGTGCCCCAGGAGAACGGACTCACCACCGGGGCCAAGGTGAAGCTGACTGTTGTCCAGGACCAGGCCAAGGACGCGCTGACCATCCCCGTGGATGCAGTAAGCTACAGCGCCAGCGTGGCCTATGTGTACTGCTATGAGGACGGCACAGCCCGCAGGGTGGATGTGGAGACCGGCATCTATGACGAGGAGCGGATGGAGATCCTCTCCGGCCTGACTGCGGACAGCCAGGTGATCACCACCTGGAGCAATGAGCTGGTGGACGGAGCCCAGGTATTGATGAAAGAAGCGGATGCCGGGGAGGAGATCTCCGGCGGGGAAGAGGCTCAGACAGCAGACGAGGCGCAAGAAGGGGAAGATGCGGCAGAGACCCCCTCTGCCGGCAACTAGAAGGAAGGTGAGCTTGCTTGGTTGCATTGACTAAATTTGCTATAAAACGGCCGGTCACCATTATCCTGTGCCTGGTCACAATTGTATACTTCGGATTTCAATCCCTGATGAGCACCCGGATGGAGCTGACGCCTGAGATGGAGCTTCCCGTGCTTTTGGTGAGCACTGTGTACGCGGGAGCCAGCCCGGACGACATTGAGGAGCTGATAACCAATGAGCAGGAGGACGCCATTTCATCCCTAAGCGGTATTGATACGGTTATGTCCTACTCCATGGAGAACATCTCCATCGTCATCGTGCAGTACGAGTACGGCACCAACATGGATTCCGCCTATATTGACCTAAAGAAGGCCATAGACAGTACCCGAAGCAGCATGCCGGAGGACGCGGAGGAGCCCAGCATTATTGAGATGGATATCAACGCAGCT